>JAUVZH010000152.1 GCA_030602675.1 Candidatus Heimdallarchaeota archaeon
AGATAAGATAATCAATAATGGATTATTGAAAGCAAAGAAATATGTTTGGATTTCTGGTGCAAAAGTAAGTGATTTCATAGTTGTTAACGAGAAAACAAAAGAGGGAGAGCAACTTACAAAGAAAATTTATCAAATGGCTCAAAAGGGGATTAAATTCAAGTTCATTTTAACCCCACATGAGAAAACTAAGACATATAAAAATGCACAAACCTTTTACCAAAAACTTCGAGATGTAGAGAATATTTCTTTTGAATTCTGTTATGATATGCATATGAAAGTGATCATTGTAGATGGAACTTGGATGTACTTTGGTTCAGCAAATCTCACTGGCGCAGGAATTGGTTCAAGAACTAGAAAAGGTAAGAATAATTTTGAGGTTGGAACAATAACCATTGATCAGCGAGCCATTGAGCCTATTGAAGTTCAGTTAAAAGACATCTGGATTGGTAGTGAGTGCAAAGAATGCTATCAAAAAAGTAAAGGTTATTGCAAAGGAATAGGTTAACAAATAATTCATCTTTTATTAGATAATTTTTTTAATATTGAAGAAGTCGCAAATCAGATAATATAATCTAATCCCGAACTGGTTGTTAAATATCTTTAATTGCGAGACATAATGAAATTACCACTTTAGAATGAACAACTGTTTAGCGCTAAAAAGAGCTTAATGAGAATAAGTAGGGCAATTATTTATTATAACAGAAAAAAAAGAAAAAGAATTGTATTAATTCTTCTTCATTAGTTTAATCCTTTTAGTCTACTGTTACTACCACACTCCCTATTTTATGACCCTTTTCAGCATAAGCGTGGGCGTCAGCAATTTGTTCTAAAGGAAATGTTCGATCAATTATCACTTGTAATTTATTAGCATCTATTAATTCTTTAAGAAGTAATAAACCTCCATTAACAGCTGCCATTCCAGTTATCACTTTTTTCTCACTCATCTTAGATGTCCAGAACATTCGAATAAAAACACGATAGTTTGGAACTATATTAAGATAGATTCCTTTTCTTGTTAATAATTTCCTGCATTTTGAGAATGAGCTTTTTCCAACTACATCAAATATGATGTCATATTTTTGTTCCTTTGCTTTTGTGAAATCCTCTTTTGTGTAATCAATTACTCTATCTGCTCCAAGCGATTTTACTAAATCGACATTTTTGGTGCTACATACACCAGTAACTTCAGCTCCAAAATACTTGGCTAACTGGACAGCAAAAACTCCTACCCCTCCTGAGGCTCCATTAATGAGTACTTTCTGTCCACTTTGAATGTTTGCTTTATTTTTTAGAAAGTAAAGAGCTGTAATCCCACCAAAAGCTATGGAGGCTCCGTCTTCATAACTAAGAGTTGGTGACATCATAACCAGCGGTGTTTTTTCTGAAGCTGTAGTATATTCAGCGTATACATTATTACCCAATCCAAAAACTTTGTCGCCTTTTTTATACTTCGTAACATCTTTACCTACTTCTACGATTTCACCAGCAACTTCAGTTCCCAGTATTTTCTGTTTTGGTTTCCAGAATCCCATTATTATTCTCGAAATAGGCCATAAAGGTGCTTTTGCACTTCGTGATCTATAATCCATAGGAGTAACTGAAGTGGCATGAACTTTGATGAGTACTTGATTTTCTTTTATAGTTGGTTTTTCTATTTTTTGCAATTTTAAAACACTAGGTGCTCCATATTTTGTTAAAATAACTGCTTTCATTTTATTGTCTACCATTTCTAACCCTCACTTAAGATGTATTTTTCCATTAAACCAGCTACATCATTAACATATTTCTTGCACTTCTCGAAAAGGCCTTTCTTGAATGCTTCTTTCAAATTCTCATCACTGATAATATCCTGACCAATAAGTTCGCGACAAATTATCGAACCATTGATTGCAGTGAATTCTTCAATAATTTCATTTGAAATTTTAGTTACTTCAACTTCTTGAGCGCCTCGACTATATTTCAAGCCTAATGTCATTAATGCACCTGTAATAGCTCCACATACGTTTCCTGTGCGGTTTATCCCACCACCAAATGCAGAGGCTATCTTCATACATGATTCACAATCAATTTTTTCCAATCCTATTTGGGGGCCATATGTGGCGAAAATTGCTTGTGCACAATTTCCTCTTAGTTCTTCCATCATTTTATTAGCTGAATTAATCAATTTTGATTTAATTACCATTAGTTATTCCATCCTGTTGTATAACTTTCCTTATTTTTTCTCACTTTCAATGGGGTATCGTTCATAATCCATAACTTTATCTAAATCAAGTAAGGACCCAATCTTCTGAGAGGTCTTAGCAAATTCTTTGTGAAAAAATGAAAAATGACTAACTATATTTAGAAAATCCTTAATATCAATTTTTGACTTATAAATTAAAGGATATTTATCTTCTATCCAAGAAAAGAGCCTATAATAAAAATCTTGCATTGATATTATATTTTCATCTATAAGTTGATCGATCGTATCAAGAGAAATTTCTGGGTTCATATTTTTTATTAATTGCTTTATTGGTTCGAATGTTTCCAGAACTGTTGATGATGTTAGTATGTTATCATACTGTCCAATGAATGCTTTTGCTGTGCGGCCATAATACGATATATAATGTCGATTTTCAAGGATTCTAGCAATTTCTTGTAGGTATCCATCTTCTACAAGGTTGTTTATATGAAAATGAAAATTTGATAGTGAATAGTTCTGATCTTTCCATTTTTTAGTATAAGCTGTATGAAGTTCTTTTGCACTGAATGCATGCCTTCTTGAAAGATTGTTTGTCCTACCAAACTCGTCTTCTATTCCATCTCTTATGCATTTAATTATGAAACTACTAACCTCAGATTCTTCAACCTGTGATAGATTTAACGTATCCATTGTTTTAAAATACGGTAATTTGTGCCAGTAATTATACAAGGATTTCCTCTTTTCATCAATTGCTATATCTTGGGTAGTCATGTTAGGATTCACCATTTAGTAGTTGCTAAACGATACCATTTAGTACTTACTAAATGACTGTCCTATTTAAAGTTATCTATTTGCATTTAGTCCTGTTAAATTCATTCTAAAAAAACTGTACTTGTATCTAAAAACTTAAAGAATGATTAATATTAAAACAGGTGATTACCATTGATCATAGAGCCATTGAACTTATTGAAGTCACGGTATTCTGGTGGGTATACTGCCACAACTGGGTAACTTGCTAGTGCTGTTGATTATCGATAATCATGGCGATATGAAAGTGTACTATGACCAGGACAACCGGAATGATGTACTGGAAGAGAAGAAGAAAGTTCTGGATCTGATCAAGGCTGCACAAAATCATGATGTACCTGCAACTGCTACCTTTGAACAAATTGTGAACCATATAAGAAGGAAGAAAACATAATGAATAATACATACGATGAATTGAAAAAAAAGATTAAGATGCGAGACTGGATTAGGTACGTCTTACTAATTGTGTATATTCTCATCATTATTGGATACATTATTTATGTAGCATTAGGAAATGCTAGTAGACCCAGCATATATATTTTCATAGGGTTACTGTTTGGTTTCGCAGTAATGGTAATCTTGGTTATGTATGTCTATCCTATTATCAGACCATTAGAACGACCTATAGTGGAAGATCGGGAGGTGATTAATCTTTCTGAGGACTATCCACATGATGAGTACTACGAAATTTTACGGTTCAGATTGATCTACGTGATTATTCTTCCTGTCATGGTGGTTTTCGCTGGCTTTGCCATATACGGTTTGGTTATTGAAATATTAGGAGAGGAAGGTGGATATATACTAACTATAATACATGGCAGCATGTTAGTGTTTTATATTCTAATCTTTACATGGTTTAGTAAAATGACACTTATAGGAACAACCGAGGAATTGCGTGTCAAGTTCGGTCCGTTCAGAACCAAGATCAAGTTATCCAAAATCGTATCTGCTAGACCTACTGCCATCAAACCATGGAGTACCTACTTGGGATACACCTGGAGAGTAGGATCTAATGGTTCTATTGGGTATATCACTGGTACGAAAACCGGTATACGATTAGAGATCGAAGGCAAGCGGAGGAATTACGTACTATCTACCCACCAGCCGCAAGTATTGGTCAACTATATACGAAAAATGAAGAAAAGCTGAGGAACAACCTCAGCTTCTACTTTCTTTTTTAAATAGTATTCTTAGAATTTATCATTGTAGATTCAACTTGGCTTTATTTCGGTTCCGCTAATCTTACAGGTGCAGGAGTAGGTTCAAGAACAAGAGAAGGTCGAAATAACTTTGAGATTGGTGTAATAACTATAGATCAGAAAGCAATTGAACCTGTTGAATTACTTTTGCAAGATATTTGGATTGGAAGTAAGTGTAAAAACTGTTATCAAAAACAAAAAGGATATTGTGATGGGATTGAATAGTCAATTTTTCATTCTACATTTAAAAAATAAATAATGAATATACCCAATCAATTATGGAAGAAGGTTCAGTTATTATAAATTCTTGTCCTCTAGCAGCTGATTTAAAATATTTTTGAATTATTCCATGTTCATTTGTTTTAATACAATGACTAATAGAACTATGGTATGTTATTTGTAAATCTTCAGGAAAGAGAGTATACTTCCAGAATGTTCTATTACTTCTTGGATTATTTTCTTCTGAATTATCGATTAAATTAATAGGAAAAAAACTAATTTAGTTAGTAAAAAGCATATTATAATAACAAAAAATCCTTATAAGGAATGAAACGATAATATTAAGTGTGTTTTTTTAGAAAAATTTTCAGTTGGGAAAATTTACTAAAATCTAATGGGTGAGTTTGAATGAAAATAAAAACTAAGGTGGTAATAGTTGGGTTACTACTAAATCTATTTTGTAGTAGTTTGTGTATGAGTATTGGCAAAAGCATTATTGTAAGCAATAAAGAGATATCCACTAGCACTGAATATGTAAGTGATAAAGTGGTTGAAGAACCTATAATTCTTGACGGAACAATAACTGATTATTATGCGAATGGCGAAACAGTGAATAAGGGGAGTAGCACAAATCCACTTCTTACTGAAACAAGTACTAATTCGCTTCCACTCACAAAAAATGACTCTCTGTTAATAAAATTGGAGGAAATAGCTGCCCTTCCAAACGAACCAGACCAAGGGTGGGTTTATGATGATGTAGGGGAGAATTTCTCTGCAGTTAATGACCTTTTTAGCGAACATCAACTCTATGATAACTTATGGGGAGATCGTATTAGGGTTAGATCTTATCAATTACATTTGGGTTTTGGGGGATTTACAAGTGATATAGCAACTGGTGATGTAGATGGAGATGGTCTAGACGAAGTGATAGTTGCTACAGATGATGATTATCTAGAAATTTATGATGACGCAAACCATAATTACAATAAACGATCAATTCTATTTGAAGATCTTCCAGAACCAGTTTATGAAGACTATGGTTACGACCCTTCAGCTTGGAAAATTGATTTTTTGAAAACTATAGCTGTGGGTGATGTGGATGGGGATGGCATAGATGAAATTGCTATTGCACGTTCTTTCCTAGGTGGAAGAATTGAATGGAACCTTCCCTTTATGCCACCAGATTTATCTGATGCATCGATAACAATCTATTTTTGGGTCTTTGATGTGGTAGAATGGGATTTTATTGGATCAGGTATTGAAGTTATTACAGGAAAATTCTTGTACGATAGTTCTCTTTCAATGGAACCAGAAGTTGCTTTGGGTGATGTGGATGGGGATGGATTAGATGAAATTATTATAGGATACTGTTTTGGTGGAACTTTAGCAGCGAAAGTAAGTGATATTCATATTTTTGATGATTTTAACCATGGATTTGCTAGGATTTGGGATGATATTCTTGAATTTGATTGCCAATTTCCTAAAAATGAATTTAGTGGGATTCTCCAAGAAATCGACATAGTCTGTGGCGATTTTGATGGAGATAAAAAAGATGAGATAGCATTTGCTGCTACTCCCTATGATGGTTATAGGTGCGAAGCTGATTTGCTTATAATTGATGATTCTGTTATGGGTATAGTTGGTCAATATGGTGAAGTAGCAGAGTTGAAAATTGGAGGTTCAGATATTATTTGGGATGAATGGCAACAACGATTACCAATTGCATGTGGTGATATAGATGGTGACGGTAAAGACGAGATAGGACTAACGAGATCTTTTATGACGGATCGGCAAACAAGGGAACTGTTTATCTTCGAATTTTCCCAAGGTAATTATACACTAAGAAACTATTTTAACTCTTCTGATTGGGGTTTTATTGATTGTATTTTTACAATGGGAGATGTGGATTGCGATGGGTTGGCTGAACTGGCTTTTTCAGGACGACATGGCAACTATGTTATTGATGATGCAAATGCGGGATTTACTCATATCATGAATAAATCAGCTGGAATCTTAGGATTACTTGCTTGCAGCGATTTTGATGGTGATGGTATGCGGTTGAAATATACTGGTGAAAATTGGAGAAAAACTGCCCCACCAGGCTTGTTAGTCGCATTAGCTGCTCCCCCAGTTTATACTGGTATAGTGCAAAATTATGACTGGAGCTGGTCAGC
>JAUVZH010000099.1 GCA_030602675.1 Candidatus Heimdallarchaeota archaeon
AAGAGCTATATAAATCAGCAAAGAAGAATAATCTAAAAGTACACTTAGATGGTGCTCGGTTCTTTAATGCTGTAATCGCTTCTGGTATTTCTGCAAGAGAGTTAGTTAAGGGAGCAGATTCTATAATGTTCTGTTTAAGTAAAGGACTAGCTTGTCCAATAGGTTCTATAGTAGCAGGAAGTCAAGAATTCATTAACCAAGCACTAAGGACAAGAAAGATGCTTGGTGGAGGGATGAGACAAGCTGGAATAATTGCTGCACCCGGAATCATTGCTCTTGAGAAAATGATTGATCGATTAGCAGATGATCATAAAAATGCTCAAATCTTAAAAAAGGGATTATCTGATATTGAAGGTCTTATAACAAAGGAATGTCAAACAAATATATTCTTTATTGATATATCAGGCTTAAACATCAAGGGAGAACAATTCAAAGCAGATTTAGCTAAGAATAATATTATAGTTTCGAGTCGTTGGGATACAGTATTTCGTTTAGTTACTCATTATGGGATTGAAAAGGAAGACGTAGAGTTTGTGATTGAGGTAATTCAAAAACTCTATGCGAAGAAATGAATAAAGCTTATTAATCGAGTAAAGTAATAGCAAAAGAATAAACGATTCTAGATCAAGGTTAGTATTAACAATTATATCTATGCGATATTAATCATCGCACCAAAAATTACATCGATGGATAGTCAATGGCAAAAATATTCATAACAGGAGCAACTGGTCAAGTTGGCAATCAAGTAGCAAGATACATCATTACTGATAAGGTGTTAGATGTAACTAGACCTGAAGATGTAATTTGCTTAGTTAGAAATCCCGACAAAGCTGCTAAATTAAAAGAATTAGGCGTCACGATAATCGAGGGTGATTTGTTAGATAGTGACACAATTTCTGATATTATGAATAGCAGTATTGACTATGTTTTTCATATAGCAGCAAATATTTTGTTAAACCAAACTTATGAACAAATGTACAAACCAAATGTTTTGGGTACAAGGTTAATGATTGATGCTTTCGTTAAATCAAAAGCTAAATGCTTTATTTATACAAGCTCTATTGGCGTTTATGAGGCTTTTAATGGCAAAGAAAAAACCTATACAATATATGAAAATAGTCCAATTGGTCCATTAGATGGTCAGCCTTATCCTGTAACAAAGCGAATTGCTGAAAATATTGTGAATGATTATTCCAAAAGACATCCTGATAAGAAATTTGTAATAACAAGACTGGGTCCGATAGTCAGTGCAGGTGACAGGCAAACCATGCCCAATCTGGTAAAATTATTGTCATATCGTGCTTTGCCAAAATTAATTAACAAAGGGAAAAATCTCTTCTCTATAACATCATCTATAGATGTAGCAAGAGCTCAAGTTTATCTTGCAGAATATAATGATGATATTTCAGGAGAAGAATACAATATCGCTCTTGAACCAATTTCATATAAAGAAATTATGGATGTTATTGCTGAGTATTATAATCGAAATCCACCAACTTTTTCCATTCAATATTGGTTTTTCAGATTACTCTTACCTCTTTTGAGGGTACTCAACAAAATATTCCCAAAGTTTGAACTGATTAAAATAGCACTTTCTCCGGTTGCAATTAGCTATATTGGAAAAACTCTAATTTATAGCTCAGATAAATTGAAAGCATTAGGATTTGAGTTTAAAATATCTTCTAGACAAGCAATAATTGATTCCCTAGTTGATTTAGATCCAGATAAGGAATTGGTAAAACCTAGTAGAAGATTGAAATTCAAGAAATAAAACATTGAATTATTGTGTGAGGTTTTAAATTGATAAAATGCATTAGTTTCGATTTTGATAGAACCCTAGCTCATGTTACACCAACTACCCCTGATCTAATTCAAAGATTACTTGCTCAGAAAGGAATTATTGTTACTAAAGATGAATTAAAGCAAGGAAGTTCTAAGGTTTTTCAAAATCTACCTGAAAATCTTAAACAACAACTCAATATATTTGGCACTCTTTCTAAAGAAGAAAGAATTCAGTTCATCAAAGAATATAACAAAATAAGAGTTGACATGTTAGAAATTCAGAATTCATGTCATGATATTGAAGAATTAAAGACATGGTTAGCAAATCAGATTTTTATTATCCAAAAAAAGGTTCTTTATGATGATGTTGTGGAAACTATAAAACAATTAAATCGGAAAAAGATTAAACAGTATGTTTTATCTGGCAATCATTCAGATGGTATAATCGAACTTCTGGAACAAAACAACATTATTAATTTTTTTGAGAAAATTATCACAGTTGATAAATACAATCCACAAAAGATAGACAATTACAAGATTCTCCTGGAGCATTCGAAACTCCAACCATCTGAAATACTGCATGTTGGTGATGAATTAAAGACTGATGGGATTGGAGCTAGAAATTATAATTTAAATGTTCTAATAATTCGTCGAGAAGAAGAACTAGTTTTTAGTGAAAATTTAGACCAACGTTTCAATACTATTTCGAAGTTAACTGAATTATTCAATTACATATGATTTTTAGATTTAAAGAGAAGTATTCAAGTGAAGACCCAATGTTTCTTCATCTAAACCCCAAGCCATACCCATAAGCTGTGTAAGATAATAAACAGGTAATTGTACTTTTTTGCTGATTATTTGAGAAATTACTGCTTGTTTTGTCTCGTACTGACTTTGACAGAATGGACAAATTGTTGCCATACCTTCATAACCCATTTCAATTAACTCAACTAGTTTATTACCTGACATTTTGAATGGCAAATCTTTTTCTGAAATAATCCCACCTGCACCACAACACTCGTGAATTGTAGGGTATAAATCAGTCTCAATACATAAGTCTCTCATTATTGTCATCATTTTATCAATTCGAGGTATACCATCAATTGGTTCTTCATTTCTTTCTTCTTCACCATGACATCCTAGATGAACAGCTATTTTCTTTTTATCAAAATTCTTTACTATTTTTGATTTTATTTCATCCCTTACTTCATAGAAAATATCTATTAAATGAACAATTTTGTATTTTCCAGTAAACTTCAAACCTTCTTTTGCCAGTTGATTGTTAATCTTCTTCCTCAGTTTACTATCATGCAATAATTCTTCTCTCGCTTCAACGTAAGATAAGAAACACCCATTGCAAATTGGAAGCAAGTTTCTTTTTGCTTTTTCAGCAAAAGCTAAATTTCTTGCAGCGAGATAAACCCAAGCATTTTTGTCTAGAGAGATAAATGGAAATCCACAACAATTGTATTCTTGTTGTACCTCAATAGGTAGGTTAAGTTCTTTTATTACTGCTCTAGTTGACAATTCAAAAGCATATTGTGAAGTTGGTACTTTACATCCTAAATTTAAAAAAGCAGGTTCCATTTCTATTCCTCCGTGCTTGTTGATCTAGACTCTTCGCAAATTTTATCGAAAAATCCTAATTCAGTTAGTGCTTTTGTTATTACTTTTGTGTTAATGTCTGGTATGGGTGGTAATCCTAAATCTTCTCTTTCAAACTCATCAAAATCAGCAGTGATTATTGTTTCTTCTCTGGATGCTAGACCTGTATCTTTGACTAATTTAATTAGAACTTCAAAGCCCTTTGGTACATGATCCTTACAATGTTTGTAGCTTTCATTTTTTAATTCTGTTACAATTAAAAGAGGTGAAACATTTTGAGGACAACGACGTTCACAGCGTTTGCAGAGAACACAAGACCAGAGATTTTCTTCTTCTAAAAGATTTTCATGATCGACTTTAGACCTCGCAACAATTACATGGGGTTTAAAGGTAGGGTCATAAGCTGCAGTAGGACAACCACTTGTACACTTTGCACAAATATAACATGCTGTTTCATCAAAATTCATTTTGCTTTCTCCTCTGATGCAATATTAGCTGCTTCTAGATAACGACTTAGATTCACAAAATCTTCGCCAACAACATCTCTTATACATGAGGGACACAAGGAGATTATTTCTGAATCAATTAGCTCAAACTGATCTTCAATCTTTTCCAAAATTGCCACTGTAGCAAATTTGTCAGCACAATTAGAGCAGGTGACAAGTTGACTTCCTGCGAATTGGTTATTTTCTTTGTCAAGGAATGGTTTCAAGTGAATTTCTTTATTGACTGTTATTGCTTCAGTTGGACATGCTCTAACACAAGCTTCACATCCAGTGCACAAATAGTGAGCGAAATACATTTTACGATGTTTTTTTGACTCCTGTATTGTAATTGCATTTGTTTCACACAAATAACCACAACTTCCACATGAAACACATTTATCCTCATCAACAGTTATCAACCCAAAACCTTCGCGAGGAATGGGTTTCTCATCTAATTTATCGATCTTCCCAGTAGCTTTGGCATATGCCGTTAGAATCTCGAGAAATCTCTCACGTTTATCAGCACTTTTTACTTCACTCTTAATGTTTGGAAGAGTTGGTAATGAAAGAACACCTTTTACAAAATCTGAGGTGGAATTAGAAAATGCTTCTGGCATACCAGCTGAATTTAGATAGCTAATAATATGCTTAGGATTTATTCCTATTGCTTTCAATAATGTCCGTAGAAAAACTACACTTTCTTCCATGTGAACATTGCCATCACCATAATGACATTGATCGGGTAAACAACCAGAAACAAAAACCCCTTTTGCGCCTTGTGCTAGTCCATCAAGAACCCAAAGAGGATCTGTCGTACCACTGCAAGGAGTTCTAATTATTCGTACATTTACAGGATATTTCATCCCTGATTGTCCTGCTAAATCTGCAGCTGCGTAGGCACATTCGTTACAGCAGAATCCTATGACTCTTTCTTTTTCCTTTTTCAAGACTCTTTCACCTCGAGATTCTTATCAGTAATTCCTTTAATTTGTGGGAGAATCTGAATTGTTCTATAATGGGGTAATTGCATTGAACCTGTTGGACAAACTGAAGCACAAGTTCCACATTTTTTGCAAGCAGTGGGATTAACAACTGCTACTCGTTTGATGGGTCCTTGTAATTCAATAGCATCAAAAGGACAAACTTCAACACAAGCACCACAACCAACACATGTTTCTTCGTTTACTTGCGCAGTATTATTTGCTATAGTTATTTTACCAGTAATTAATCTGCTACTTGCTGAACTTGCAGCAGCTTTAGCTTCACTGACAGAACTAGTTATTGTTTTTGGACTTGTTGCACATCCACAAATATAGACCCCTGCTGCTTTTGTATCAACGGGTTCTAATTTAGGATGAAGCTCTTTGAAATAATCATTCATTTCTCCACCGCTTGAAGATGGATCAACTCCAAAGATTTTTCTCACTTCACCTGCTTTTTTACTTGGTCGTAGACCAACTTGTAGTGCTGCCATTTCAACTGTTATGTTTTCAAGCTTTTCAATTGCAGAATCATAGACCTTAATTTGCAATTGTCTGTCAGGTAATACATCTATCTGACTTGGCTTGCCTCTTATAAACCGAACTCCCATCTGTCTTATTCGTTTATAGTATTCTTCGTAACCTTTTCCTACAGTTCGCATATCGGAATAGCAAATGTAGACTTTCGTGTCTGGGTTTTGTTTCAATGTAAGATAAGCATGTTTCAAGCTAGCCATACAACCAATATTGCAACAATATTCAGCAATATCATCTCGAGAACCAACACATTGTATAAATGCTACTGATTTTGGTGCTTTGTTTGTACTTGGTCTTATAAGCTTCCCATCTGTTGGACCTGATACATTGAACATAAAACCAAATTCAGAATTAGTAACAATGTCAGAACTGTTTTGATAGTTATATTCCTCAATTATTGATGGATCAAAATCCTCGAATCCAGTTGCAAGAATAATTGCACCAAATTCCATTGTGATATGTTTCTTAGTCTGAGAGAAATCAATTGCACCACTTGGACAATTCTTTTCACATCTTCTACAAACATCTCTACCCTTATCACGATTCTTTAGGTAAAGACAGTAATCTTGGTCAATTACAACTGCTTTTGGAATTGATTGTGCGAATGGGAAAAAGACCGCTTTGGTAGTACCTATATTGTCAAAGAACTTGTTTGGTCTCTTTTTTGAAGGGCAATTTTCTATACAAGTATAACAAGAACGACACTTCTCAATATCAACATATCTTGGATGTTGAACTAGCTCTACCTCAAAATTGCCGCCAACTCTTTGAGCACTAACTGCTTCAGTCAGTGTCATCACAGTTATCTTGGGATGTGTAAAAGCATCATTCATTTTTGGGGTTAAAATACAAGCTGAACAATCGTTTGTAGGAAAAGTTTTGTCCAACTTTGCCATGTATCCACCAATTGTTGCATCAATATCTATTAAATAAACTTCAATATCCTTTTCAACTAGATCAAGTGCTGCTTGTATACCCGCAACACCTGCGCCGACAACTAAAACTTTCTTTTCGACTGGATATTCAGTAGAATCTATGGCTTCAAGGGTAGTTGCTCGTTCGATAGCACCATTGACTAGATCTATTGCCTTTATAGTAGCTAATTTCATATCAGAATGAATCCAAGAATTCTGCTCTCTAATATTAACAAATTCCAAGTAAAATGGATTCAAGTTGTTTTTCTGCAAAACTCTTCTAAAGGTCTTCTCATGAAGCTTGGGTGTGCAAGCAGCAACTACAACCCTATCAATGCCTTTATCTTTGATTGTTTGGGCTATTAGTTCTTGACCTGATTTACTACACATAAACATATAATCAGTTGAATATGAAACCAATGGATTCTTCTTCATTTCTTCTGATACTTTTTTTACATCAACTGTTCCAGCAATGTTTTTACCACAATGGCAAACGAAAACACCAACTTTCATTTTTATTTCACCAGTCAAACTACTATTTGCTACCTTCTTCGATAATGCTTACGAAGCAAATTAAGTCCTCACCAATTGTAAATACTCTTTGAGCAGGTAGTTTGATTTTCTTCATTGCTTCACTAGGCACATCAACAATTTGCAAGGCTCCTTCCTTGCATGCTGCAACACAAAGAGGTTTCTCTTTGTCATCACACATCTCACATTTGCGAACTTTCAATTCATAGGGATACATACCACCATATGGGCAAGCTGCTAAACAGAAATGACAACCAACGCAGAGTTCCGGGTCAACTTTAACTATACCTTTGTTTTTTGTAATCGCCAGTGATTTGCAAACATTCATACAATAAGGTGATTCGCATTGATGGCAACTGACGATAATTTTCGAAGGTGTTAATGTAAGTAAGGGAATGTCATATTCCTTTTTACATGCATCTATACACTCTGTGCAATCATCTTTGCATTTTTCTGGATAAAATACTAATCCATATGTCATTTCTAGAAAATCCCCTTAATATCTTTGATTTGATCATAGGAAAATACTGGTCCATCTTTACAGACGAGATATTTCCCATATCCACAGTTACCGCATTTGCCATAACCACAAGTCATCCTATTCTCTAGACTTACGATAATATCTTCAGGTTGTATTCCAAGCTCTAAGCATTTCTTGATAACAAACTTCATCATTATTGCAGGTCCGACAGTTACAACTTTTACTTTTTCAGGGATTTTTATTTTATCAAAAATTGTGGTTACAACCCCTACATTCCCCTTCCATTTTTGGTCACCTCTATCAACTGTTACTAGCATTTCAGTTTTTGGTTTCTTTTTCCACATTTCAAAATGTTTTTTGTAAATAAGATCACCAGGAGTTCGAGCACCATACAGAATAACTTGTTTTGGGAAATTATTTGCATGAATGTATTGTATCAATGAACGAAGTGGAGGTAAACCTATTCCACCAGCAACAACAAGTATAGTCCCAGCTTTTTGCAAATCTTCCAAAGGAAATGGTTTTCCAAATGGTCCTCTTATACCTACCTTGCTACCAACTGGAAGTTTATGTAAAGCTTCTGTAACAGTTCCAGCTTTTCTTATAGTCGCTTGGAATTTCTTACCAGCAATAGATGAAAAAGCAAACGGTGCTTCACCTTCACCAAACACTGTTAACATAAAGAACTGCCCTGGAAGATAATCTATATTCTCTTGACCTTCTACAGCAAAAGTGAATGTTTTCACATCTACAGTCTCATCTGCAACATCTGTAACGGAACAAATTATTGGTTTACTATGATTGGTGATTTTACTTTAGCCCCCTTTTTTGCTATGTATGTTAAGATTTTTTGAACATCAAAATGTGCTGGACATAATTGATAACACCTACCACAACCAACACATCCAAGTACACCATAACTCTCTGGTATGACTTCATATTTATGACTGTAACGTCTAATGAATCGTTTTGAACGATTTGGCATTGTTGTATGACCAC
>JAUVZH010000010.1 GCA_030602675.1 Candidatus Heimdallarchaeota archaeon
CCGAAACACTCCAAGAATTAGTTGAAGAGCTTCTATCTTTACAACTTATGATAGTAATCTCATCATTCTTGAATGCTATTAGATCAATTTCCATTATTCTTCCAAAATAAGTAAGCAAAATATTAGAAACTACTTCATAACTATTATTTTCTAGATTTGTTCTAATTTTATCTTCAAATTTTGAACCTTTCCCTGTATTGGTTCTTTGACCAATAATTTGTATTCCTTGTGGTAGTTTCTCTTTCATTAAATCTACATTGTTTAGTAAAATAGCTTTGTCTAACTCATTAATTTGAGACTCTTCTTTTAAAATACTATTTTCTATATTTAAACTGCTTAATGCTTCTTTAGTTTTATTAATTCCATTGATTCTCTCTTGTAATAATATGGGATTTATCTTCAAATTTTCTAATTCATTTGAACCTATAAGAATAATTCCAACTTTTTCTCCGAAAACTTTAGTTATAATTTCATCCCCTGATTTTATATCATCTTTCAAGAATATTATTGGTATTATATTTGCATTACCTAATCTTTTTACATAATGATGTAGATTTGAGATAGCATCATCAACCAATTTGATTCTATTTGATCCATCAGATGTTTTTATTTCAACAAGATAAATTGCGATATTTCCATTTACATCCTTTTGAATAATCATATTATCAAAAATATACTTATTTCCGCTAGCACTATAGCTTATATCAAATTCAGATATAATTTCTACTTCAGTTAAGATTATTGAATTTCTATCAAAAACTTCTGTTAAAATCTCTCTAATTACTGCTTCGAATTTTTGATCTTTATGAACTCCCTCATTCCTTTGATTTGTTTTAATTGATGAAATTTTTAATCCTTCTCTTGTTAGTAATTTCTTTAAATCATGATTTTGTATAGCTTTTTTGTTTAACTTCATTTTAGCATTTGTGAAAATTATTTCAATTTCTTTACTAATTCCCCAATATGGAATACTTACTTCTTTTATCATTCTTATTCCTTTATCCTTTTTCTGTCTGATTCTTGGCTTCAATACAATAGGAATCCCTCCATCTATTGAACAATAAAGACAATCAGTGTTTTCAAACCAATCATTGATGATTTTATTTAGTTCATTTGTCAAATATATCTTACCATCTGATCCCATTTTACATATTTGCTTAACAAAAACATTACCCTCGTCATTTTGATAAATATCAAATTTACTATCTGATGTCCAACCTGTAGTAACCAAATCCATATCCGATATATTAGCAAATTTTGTTTCTATTGCTGTTTTCGCTCTTTCATAAAAATAATCAGTATTTGGCAATTGTTCTTTATTGTCGACTAATCCAGGGATAATACAAATAAATTCCCCTTCTTCTTTCATCATCTTCTTAACTACTTCTGAGTTATTTTCATCTATTGGACGAATGTAAATTCTATAGCCATTATTAAACACCTCAGATTTAACTTCACCAATTCTTTGTTTATTCCCAGTATTATCAATTAGCTCATAATCAGCAATAACAATGACACTATCATCACCTTTACTCTCAGGTAGCTCCTTCCATTTCTTAATATCCATTGAAATGTGGAGCTTACCTTTAATTGGGATACCTTTAATCTTTAAATCACTGTTTGTATTTATTTCATAACCTGTTCCTCTTACAGGTTTTTCAGCCTTGAAAACAAGTTTTGAATCAATCTTTTCAGAAGTTCCTTCTTTTACTCCTTCAAAATTCTTAATTGATGTTTTTGGTGTTTCAGAAACATATTCCTTATGCTCAATAGATGTTCCTTTAGATTCCTTAGAAATTGATCCTTCATTTCTTTCTGTTGTTTTTTCCTTTACTTCATACTCTTTATTAGGTTCTTTTGCATATGCTTTATTTAATTCCAATTCAAGCTTTTCAAATTTATAATCCTCAATTCTATCAAGCAATCTTTCCATTTCAAAGGGATTGTTCGGGTCTGCTTTTTCCAAATCGTTAGATACTTCTTCAAATTTGCTAACTAAACCATTTTCATCTATATTGATTCTTTCAGCTACATCTCTAACATTTTTTTCATATGTTGCAGGATTGTTTAAAGCTATATCTTGCATTTGTAGAATACTGTCATATATTTGATCATTTATTACATCGAGTTTTGTTTGATTTTCTTGCATTTCAGCTTCTGTAAGATATCCAAAGTGTGACCAGAATTGTGTCATTTCTCTTTGTGTTTCTATCTTCTCTTGTAAATCCTTAAATCCTTGATCCAGTTCTTGTGTCCAATGAGAGTTATTACATAAATCCTTATACGCTTCATTATGTATTGAATCCAATTGATTCAATTCATTCATAGAATCTTTCAAAGTCTCTACAGCATCAGTTTTTGGGTATATTTCACTTGTAATATCTGATGGTCTAGTTAAAGTAGCAACTTCTTGGTTTGGTTGTAGTGCTTCATATTCCGTATCTGATTGTACTATTGGTTCTACATTATTCTGTTCAATCCTCTCACAAGTTTGTTCGTTGAAATTTATTTCAGTATCTGTAGGTCTTTCTTGAGATATACTTGGAATATTCGAGGTATCATTATTGGATATTCCAATAGGATTTTCTGAGCTTATTTCGTCAATTTTAATACTTTCATTTTCAACTCGATCTGTATCTTTAGCTTGAAAACCATAATCTTCAAAATTCGCGGATACTTGTTCGCCACTCTCTTTATAGGATTCATTTGTCAATTGAAAATTACCTATTACTAAATCTGGTACAATATCATCTGGTAATTCTGGCAAGTCATCTGGGTTATCTTCAAGAACATCACAAATTGGATCTGGTCCACCTGTGCTAACCTCAATTTCAGTTATTACTATTTTTTCAGAGAATCCTATTATTCCATTTCCACTAACAATCTTTTCATATGATGCATTGGGCTCACCCGGGCTTTCCTTTATCTCCCCTTTCTTTGTCATCTTAGTCCTCCCAAGTTTTAACAATAGTAATTATCCAACGCATAATTTTGTCTCTACCTTCAGGAGTATAATCAAAGTACATTCGAAAAGTCTTATCGAAAAACTCTACAACTGCTGCTTTTTGGTCGCCATTAGAAATTTGCCTTCGCCAAAGTTCTACAAATCTAGACAAATAGATAATACGATATTCTTCTGTGTAGTCTCCACTTTCTTTGCCAAAAACACGACTCAATGTTTTTTTGAACATTTTTTGAAAAGAATTCATTCGCATTAACTTGTCATCATGTTCTGTTAGCAATGATGTTTTTGGTAAGTAAATTTCTACTAAATCATCAACCATTTCGTGTGTTATTTCTGGTTTCTCTTGTTCTTTATACAAGTCTTCATTTTCCAAGAAATATTCCCTCATTTGTTCTATCATCATATTTTCCTTATAATCAGCTTGTACACCTTTTCCTGCATCAGCTAATCCTTCCGGAAGAGTAACTTTTAGTTTGAACGGATATGGATTATTGGGGTCAATAACTAGTGCTTCACCAATCTCCAGTGCTGGTAGCATATCTGCTTGTCCTTCAGTTAATCTCATAGAACGTTGCAAAAACGAGATATCATCCCCATCTATGATTTTGTGAACAATTTTTGTATTACAGTTAATCATAATCTCTCGAGGTAATTTACTTGGACTCTGAGTAGCTATGCCAATACCTAATCCATACGCTCGGGATTGTGCGACCATTTCAATAAGTTTCTTTGTTGCTGCTTTTCCTGCTGCAGCTTTTTCATAATCATCATAGAGAATTAATTGATCTACACCAAAGTAGTGTTCTGCTTCATCAATGATGAGATAATGGAGGAGTTGACCTGTAACTGATTTTTTCTTAAAATATTCTACCAAGGAAGGTTAAAACCACAACTTTCTCAGCATAATTATTTGCATGCTCAAGAGAGATAATTGTTGTTTTTTCAAGTAAATCTTCTATTGGAATGCTTCTCAAACAGTTAATTTGAGTACCTATCTGTCCTTGCATAAAATAATCTAATCGCATTTCCATAGCAGAAGTGATATCAGTATGGGTTTCTTGAGAATAGCCCATTTTTCTAGTAATGTTCCTGATTTCCTTTTGTAAATCAACAAGTGTACGATTTTCCCCATGCTTGTTATGTCTAACACTCCATCCATCAGTATTATATAATCTTGATAATGCTCTGTGTAGAATCATATTCATTGGTGGAAATATCTGCCAAACTGAAAGCAAGATATTCTCAACAAGGTTCAAATGAGTCTGTACATTCATCCAATTAGGACATTCAAGAATATTGCATCTACCGGGAGCAACTGTTTCTTTACCGAAATTGAAAATTTGAATATCTGGAATAAATTTCTGTAAAATAGGGAAAATTGTTCCTTTAGGGTCAATTATCAAACTCTTAATACCAAGTTTTTCTAAGGCAATTGCTTGTGAACAAATAGTACATGTTTTACCACTACCTGTAGTTCCTGTAATTAATGTTTGATAAACAAAATCATTTGGATGTTGCAAGTATTCGTTCTGCTGTTTTCCATCTGAACCAATAATTTTACCTAGTAAGATACCACGAGGATTTGATTCAGGCAATTTCACTTGAGAGAAAGTTTTTTGTTCACGAGCGATTGGTAAGGTATCTGTAGATGGTAAACGACAAAGCATGGCAACTTCATCAGGAAGAAGCGTGAGAAAATCAGAAGGAAAGAAATTATGGGTAGTGAAAATCTTTTGATGAGTATCCTCAATTTCCTTTGATGAGAGATCATATAATTCCATAGGGAATTGACTATTTGATTGAAGGAAAGGAAAAAGAGATGCTCTAACAATAGAGAATGTATTTTCAGCTTCTATTGATGCACTTTTTTGTGTTTTCCCATGTCCAATAACATTAAAAATAAGACTCAAGTTACTAACTTTTTTTGCTTTTAAACGTTTAAGCAAAATTTCACTTTTTTTCAAATCAAGCTGTTTCTTCCAATTGATTTTCTTACTACTACTTGATTTTTTACTATCCCCTGAAGATATGTTACTCTCAACTTGCATAGAAAGATTTGAAAATTTTCTATTCTCATGATTGATTCCTAACCAGTGAAAAAATCCCTTTTGAGTTTGAGGGATATCAGAGAAAA
Organism: Candidatus Heimdallarchaeota archaeon; assembly: GCA_030602675.1. Taxonomy (GTDB): domain Archaea; phylum Asgardarchaeota; class Heimdallarchaeia; order JABLTI01; family JABLTI01; genus JABLTI01. The sequence goes on from JAUVZH010000010.1 coordinate 5,100, forward strand.
TTACAAACCCACTTTTTTCTTTCAAGCGAAATAATGAATTTAATTGATCAATAAATGGTTGAGTTATCTCTAATTCCTTTACAAAAGGACCTGTTATATAAGCTCCTCTAATTGTAGTGAATGATTGGTTGTGATTATTGGTTAATTCAAGTATAGGATTAATGTCTTTTGAAACAATTTTTGTTACAATACCTTTGAATGAAATTTGAAGAAATTGATTGATTTTTTCTAATTGTTTTAATTGCCTATCAATAGTTTCAGCTGTAGTCCAATAATAGATTCTTAATTTTCCTTCATCGTAAAACAATCCTTGGTAAACTGGCACCATTCCTTCATTACAACAAGCAATGAAGTTATAGTAAGTATTTATTTGACGCTCAAAATATTCTTTTCGTTGGATTTCATTCTCAGCAGCTGAAATATCCATCCATTCTGGTAATTTAATTACTTCTATTATATTTAAAGATACGAATTTTTTGTTAATCTGTTTAAATCTTTGTCCGGTTTTAAACAAGTGATTTAGTGTTTCAAAGTTATTGATTTGTTTGTCATGATTGATTGTATATAGTTTATTTATGACTTGTCTTCTTGTTTTACTTCTTACATTAATGAAATTTAGTAATGAAAAATCAGTTTTTTTCCATAGAATGAGAAGTAATAAGACAATTCCAAATATGATTGCTGAAATAACCATTAATGTATAGATTTTAGGGAAATCTAATTTTTGGATATTTTTTGTAGAGTATATTTGTACAAAGTATTCTGTCTTCAAACTTTTAACTCCTGTAGGTTCATTGATGTAATGATTTCCCTTTCTTCGACAAAAATGTACAAAAGAAAGCTTTTAAACACCACAAAAAGCGTGGCGTTTTAAAATGCAGAAAATTTGGAATATAAAAAACAATTAAATAGCAAGAAAAAAATTAAAATTTGATATAAAACCTCATTGACAAAAAATCTGGTTACAGTTGTTTAAATACATTCTTCTTTATATATCAACATCATTTGTGGTCAGGGGTTCAAATCCCACCGGACCTGCCAGATATGATTCAATCTCGATGAGATAAATCCTTGTTTTTTTCAATAAAATTTCTTACTACAATAATCAGCTAATCTATTCATAGTACTGCTCAAAATTAATGGATCGTTGCAAATGTTTTTGTTAGCGATATACTTGCATCGAATTTCGTAAGAACTGGTTGCTGAACAGTCTTATCTCTTTTTTAAAGAGAAAATTAAGTGGTTATCTAATAAAGATTTATTACCAATTAGGGCTATATTTTATTTAGGGATATTAGTCTATTTTGTATGGGGAATTTGCATGAATAGGAAATATCGATTACTACCACTAATCATTATTATTACTGGGTTGATTACAAGTTCTCAAGTTGCTTGTGGAGGAGCTTTTCTAGTAACTGCAAATACAACCCGTGTGATATGCGTTGTCAACAACGAATTTGAGGGATGGACTAACCATTCTGCGATAGCTCTTAAGGTTTTCAGTAATAATGTTACTTCCTCTGAAATAAAGCTCAGTTTCTATGGCACACCAATACTGAATCAGTCCTATGGTTATCGAATAGTTATAGCTTGGAGTGGGTTGATAAATTTAGATAATTTATCCAATTGGCCAGGTAATTTTTATTGGGAGAAATCTGTGTTCCCTAATTCAAATTTCACTCAATGCTATGCAGGGGGAGTCAGTGGGTTTGGAGTGGTAAACGGCTCTTATTCTGAATTCTACAATAGTTCTGGTGGTCTGATCTTCTCTGAAGTAAATAACAATTCTGTAATTCTGGATGGCAATTCGCTTATCTTCCCTGTCAATCAAACCCTGGTGGGAAGTACCCCTTTTAATAGATCTATCCAATTAAATGATTACAATTATTTATTGGCTTTTGCTAACTTTAATACTACTAGAACAGAAACTTTTGCTAACGGAACTACTTCAATTTCAAATGTCACTTTGATGGACGAATTACCAGTGTTCCTTATAAGTAATATTCTTTTCCATTTGTTAACACTTGATAGTAGAATTGATATTGTAGTCTTCATCAGCCTAATTGGTTTAGTTGGTGCTAGCCAAGTAATTTTCATTAAAAGAAGAAGTAGAAGGTAAGTAATTTAATGGAGGGATTTCTTTGAAAATTAATAGTCGAGTTTTTCAAAAAAGGTTCGTAGTATCAATTTTAGTATCTTTAATTGTACCTATGGGTGTTTGGGAGTGTTGTGCTCTTTCCCTAAATAGCGAAAATTTTATAGCTAAAGGAATTGAAATGGGAAATTCTTTTCTTACCAATACTAAATTCCCAAAGAATTCACTGATAACTCCACTGTCAGCTAAGTATAATGAGAAAGAGTACATAGAATATTATCAATCAAACTTTACAACTGGATCAAATAAAGATACTCTTGATGCTGTTGTGATCTTTAATGATGACATTGAATGGAATTTTCCAGATCTAACTATTAGCTATAGATACAAGTACCTCAACGGTTTTAAAGCAAATCTCCCACTAGAGATGTACAATCATCTTAAGCAATCAGGCTTCACAAAATATGTTTATAAGCAGCATGAGTTTAATGTTACACTCGATAGTAACGATGATCTACATTGGGGAGTAGATCATACTGAAGCTGAAGTAGTTTGGGGTGGAGCTGAAAATGCCAAAGATGTTTTACCAGGAAATCCTGCTGGTGCAGGCGTCAAAGTAGCTGTAATGGATACTGGTATTGCTTATAATCATACAGATTTAGATGATAATTATAAGGGGGGCTATGATTTTGCAGGTGATGGGAAATACCATCCCCCTGATGATGATCCCATGGACTATTGGAGATATGAGAGCATGGAATATGGGAGTCATGGCACCCATGTTGCAGGAATTATTGCTGCTGAAGATAATGGTCAAGATGTAATTGGTGTTGCTCCAGAAGCTTCTCTTTACGCATTGAAAGTTTTTTGTAAATATGTTGATCCTCATACTGGGTATGCATATGATTTAGCTAAAAATCTGGATCAGGCAATGGAATGGGCGATAAATAATGAAATGGATATTGTTAGTATGAGTCTTGGAGAATCATTTGATTGGTTTGACGAAAATCATCCAGATTTTCTTGACCTGTGTGATATTGCTTATGAAGCAGGAATTGTGCTAGTAGGTTCAGCAGGGAATGATGCGAGTTCTGATGATCACTATCCAGCTGCACTCTCTAGAGTAATCCAAGTTGGAGCAGTAGATAGGTGGGATAATCTAGCTAGTTATAGTAACTATGGTGACAATCAGGAGCTTGTTGCACCAGGTGGTGGAGATTCAAAGATTAATTGGATCAAAAGCACAAAGCTTGGTGGTGGAACTTTTAAAAAGAAAGGTACTTCACAAGCTGTTCCTATGGTTTCAGGTGTTTGTGCCTTACTTCTTTCAGCTTATCCACATTTAACCCCTGACGAAGTGCGATATATTCTCAGAGAATCAGCTGATGACCTTGGAGAGTTTGGGAAGGATCTATACTATGGATATGGAATGGTTAATGCTGAGGCAGCTCTTACTTTAGCTGCTGCTCTTCATCAACCACCAGTCTTCTATGAAGATGGTGATGGGATGACCAATTCATGGCAGGCATCTGATACTCCTTACAATGTCATTGTACCTGACCATAATTATGATGATTATTGTTGTGTGAAAAACTATGAAGCTACTTCACATGTGGGATACAAAATGTGGGCTGAAAGTCCAGCTATTGATTTGTCTTCCTGGGCTGGTGCCAACGATCTCCTCTTAACATTTCGGTTTCGATGTAAAAGTAGCTGCAGTTCTAGCTCTGTAACTCAGTTTCGCTTACGATTCTATGATACCCAAACTTCTTCTGATGTAGACTTTACAAATCCGACAACTTATAGTTACTACATTGTAAAACAGAACAACAGAAATGGACAAACCTGGCTTAGTGGCTATGATAGTGGTTGGCAAACAGTTTCTTTCACCTTGTTGGCTTCAGAATTTAGCCTATTTGCTGGTTCTAACAATAGACTTGTTCTAAGATGGGGACATCATGACTCCTGGGGTACAAATCATGGTCAAAGGGAATATCTTGACTACCTACAAATTATGGAAGATGACAATGCTGTTGTACCGAATCCTCCTCGAGAGCTAATAGGTTTTGGTGATGGTATAGCATACATTACTTTAACCTGGAAATCACCCGCAAATATCCTTGCAACCAAGTATAGGATTTATAGACAAGTTGATAGTGTATATGTTTTACAAGCAACTGTTGATCATAGTGGATTTCTTGACACAACTCAATTATGGATTGATCCTGAGCAGCTAACTCCTTTTGTCACCTACTATTACCGTGTCCGTGCTTACAACAACGGCATTGCAGGTGCCTATGCGTATTGGTCTGGTGATGTTGGGTGGCAATGGTAAATAAGTGATCAAAAATAAACCAATAATTATGTTTTCATATAATAATAGTTTAGTGGTTTTTGAGATTGGTAATATGCTGATTTCTATAACAAGTGACTTTTTAAAAATTATTTATGTATTCATCAGGTTCTACAGTAGTTATATATGGGTTCAAATTCCCTCACGCTTGCCAATTTTTATCTGATTGTTATCACTCCTCTTCAATACCAAAATCATCTAGTAAATCAAATCCTTCTTGTATTCTAGTTAATTCTCGTTCTTTTTCCTACAACTTCCATATCTATATTAACAGCATAGACAAAAGGCTGTAAGAAAAGAAGTATAATCATAAACAGTCCAATTTTAGATTTTTCGAAATAAGATTCCTTTTTTTTCAATAGTTTTCTACCTCCCAATCTATTATTTTTCCATTACTTTTGAAATAGCAATGTATTATTGGAAACAAGTGTTACTCCATCGATCATCCACCCAATTAAGAAACCACCTAAAGTTAGAGCCATAATGATTCCTGAAATCCAATACTTTTTGTAGAATCTATGCAATCCAATATAGCCAAAAAACAACCATAGAATTCTCATTATTACTTGTTCCAAGGTTAATTTCTTAAAAAATCCACCTTCTTTTTCTTCGGGCTGTGTTACTTCAGTCAGATTTTAAACCTCATTAAATATTTTCGTCACACTACTTAATTAGAACTTGTGTTATTTTAATTATAGAGGGAGTAAAATGGATAAAAAAAAGAAAAAACGTGGTCGACCTCGCATCTACCCTGATGCTGCAAGTCGACAAAGAGCATATTATCAACGTAAAAAAAATAGACTCAAAGAATTAGAAGAAAGAGTAGCTAAATTGGAAAAGCAACTACAAGATGAATGTTAATTGAATTACTTCTACATAATTTAAATTATGAAATCAATAGGTAGACTTTCAACAAGGTTTCAAATCCCCTTTTGCCTACCAATCCTTTTATTTCATTTATTCTTGGTATAATTGTGAAATTTTTGTCCGATTTTTTTTGTTCGCACTTTTTTTCCTTTATACCTGTGCCAATCTGCTTTTTTCTTTGCTTCTGTTTTCGTTGCAAAACTACCGGTTAATTTAAATCGCTCATTTCCAATTTTGATCGTTTTTGGCACTTCTACTTTCTTTGACATAGAACAACCACCTTTATTCCTAATATTAAGACCCCGTAACTAATAAATAAAATCTTTCCGGAAAATGACTAAAAGTAATGTTAGTAAGAACTCACATTATAGATACTTTCGTTTATCTCTCTAAGCCTAGCTTCTTCTAATTAGATTAGTTACTTACAATTAATGTAGAACCACAATACCAAGGGTTAGAAAAGAACATGTCTACTGAAATGCAAAGAGCAGCAGATGAAGAAATTAAGAAACTTCGATTCTGTCATATATGTGGTAATTTGGTTAAACTTCAAGTATATTCTTTCAAATATCCAAAGATTTATTTTAGCTGTCCTGTATGTGGCGAGATAATTCTATTCAAAGAAAGGAAGATTGTTCCTCGAGATAATTACTATTAGAATTTGGTCTCATATACACTTTTTTGCCTCTTGAGAATGATTTAATTGTAGTTTATAATTAATTATATTAATTCATTTGCGAGTGGAATGAAGAAGGATTTGATAATAAGCTGACTAGGGGTTCTATTAATGTCTAAAGCTGAATTATTTGATGTCTTGAAGGAGCAACTTTTCGATCGTTTAGTTACTTTTGACTCACAAAAAAAGGAGCTTTTTTCCTCTGTTAAAGGAGCGAAAATCGAGGAAATCTGTTCAAAATGGCCTGATTTTGCTAAAGTTTGCGCTATCTCTCTCAATCAAATTGCTACTGCTTCTAGGTTGGAACGATATGAATATCAAGAAACATTATCTGAAAATATTAAATCTTTAAGGAGTAATCCCAAGGCATTTGAAGTTGTTTCCAGATCTCGGGACCAATCAATCCTTCTGGAGTTCTTTGCTCGTATTCTCTCCTTGCTTTACTATGAGACTATGTTAGAAGGAGTTTTCAAAACAACAAAAGACTCCTCAATTATTGATGATTATGCTCAACAAATGCATGAGCTTTCTGAAATAATTCTATTCAGTTTAGGAAAAGAGTTGCTAATAGATGAAGAATTCCTCAAAATGATGATTTCAATCGGGAAGATAAATTTTGAATCACAATTATACGCAAATCTAGAGTCATTAAACAAAGGTAAAAAGGATAAATACAAGGATTTGTTATTAGAACAAAAAATCAAAAATCTTCGATATAAAGGAACATTATACAAAGACAACTACTCTCAAGTTTTGGAATTTGCCAAAGAAAACTTCTGGTGGGATGACCAATTACTGAAGTTTTTCATCTTTACAAGAGCAGATAAATTCTTTTCCGAAGCTCGAGAAATATTACTAAAAAATCCACTCGATCCAAGCTTACTTTTAACAATTGATTTTGAAATAGCTATTTGTAAAGGACAAGCAAAATTAGCAACCGGTTCCTATTATCTTGAATTGGCAATAAATTCACTTATGAGAGATAACCATCAACACGCTTATGATTGTTTTATGTTAGCAAATAAAGAATTCAATAAAAGCTTAAAGGAAATAAATCAAATTCCTGTGGAATCATCTCTCTCCAAAGACTTAATTGAACAAATTGAAGTAAATATCGAATTTACTGAAGTTTTTACTACATTAGTAGCACTAACATGTTCAATTATCGAAATATCCTCTGAGGAATTGACAAAGAAAGACTTGAATGCAAGAATCAATAGTTTAACTTCACTTTCAGAAGCCCCACTATCAAACATTGAGTTTTACAATCAATCTGAATTCTTGAATACTGTAGGTTTTGTTTTGGAGAATCTAAAAATTTTAGCTAAACATGAAAAGCTAACCAAAGAAAGAATCAAGACCGAAATAAAGAAAGGATTTAGACGACTTGGTGTAATTTTCAAGGGTAGAATTGATAACATTGGTCGAGCCTTTCTCCAACTATCCTGGATTGATGATCATGCTGATTTGGAAATAAAAAATGCCTTCTGTGATACTGAAACGGTAAAATTACAAGATATTCTAATATCAATTCTACTTATACCACCCTTTGTTAAAGATAGGAAGATACTCATTTCCAAAAGCAAAGCGTTATTGAACATTCTATTAAGTGAGGGTTACAGACTCAAAGGTTTACAAGAAAAGAATTCAACAAAAGCTCTTTGCATGCTTGTTAAGAGCTTCCTTAGTGCACAGGAATCATATGAGAATCTTGAAAAAGGGGTAGTATTGGAAGAATTGCAAGAATTTGTCAAAGACGAGTTTAGCAGGACATTAGTTCAAAGTCATTTGAAAGAAGCATCAATTCTCCAAACAGGCAACCAATATTTCTTTGCAAGATATTTACTCCGAACATTACCAGATATTTTAGCTACTATGGATTTGAGCAAAGTTCCTAATGAAATTGCTACTTTAATTATAGAAAATCATGGGCATATGTTTGATTCAATGATTACTATTTGGGAAAGACTGACATCTCATTATGAGGCGATTTTGAAACATAAGGAGAAGTATCAAATCACATCTGAAGACGTAGTCAACTGGGAGTATATTGAGAAGAAAAGAAACCATACAGAAGGGGCAATGCTTTTCTTCAAATCATGTCAAGCTATTGTTCAAGCACAGGAGTTTGCTAACATAAAAGAAAGAGTAAAAGCTGAGAAGCTATTTAGAGATGCAGAAAAATACTCAAGGAAATCTGCTGAAATCTTTAGTATGATAGTTGATACGTTAAAGGGAGAAGTTCAGCAATTAGCAAAAGATCTCTTTAATTTTTCAGCATTTTGTAAAACTCAAAGTCTAAAAGTATCGCAAAGTAAAAAAGTTGATGAGCTGCCTGTAAAAGATTTCGTTGTGTTAATTGGAATCATCTCTGCTTCATTATAAGCAAAATAAATACTAGTAACTGTTAAGTAGCTAATACCTACTATCTGTAATTGATAATAATGCGGAATCCAAAGGAAACAAAAACAGAACTGTTATTTTGGGATGATCAATATCTTACAAAATTTGAAGCAATAATTTTGGAAAAAAGAGATGACTCTTTACTTTTAGATAGAACTGCTTTTTACCCAGCTGGTGGTGGACAATTTTCAGATTATGGTCATATAATCCTGAAAGATAAAAAAACTAAGAAATTAACAATAAAATCGGTTGAGAAAACAGATAACGAGATTGTGCATTATATCAAAGGGAAAATAGATCCTGAATTCAAGACAGGATTAAAGGTATCAGGTGAGATAAATTGGAAACGACGATATAACTTAATGTTGGCCCATACTTCACAGCATGTGCTGTCTGCATTTATTGTGAATTTAGTAAATGTAAAAACTACGAAAGCAATGATAGATGAAAATGAGGTTGTAATTTATCTCGAGAGAAAGATTTCAGAAAGTGAATTATCTACCGTGTTAATTAACACAAATTCATTTTTATTATCTGGTAAGAATGTCCAATCAACTTTTTATGAAAAGAGTAAGATCCCAGAGAAAATTAAAGCAATATTGAGAGGAAGCTTAGGGGAAATTGATACACCAAAAGTTCGCATTATCTCAATTGATGATTTAGATCAATCACTTTGTGGAGGAACTCACTGTAAAAACACTAGCGAAATTGGCATTATTATTATCAATGATTTTAAAGGGGATTCAATAAATTTCTCTTTTGGAAAGAAGGCATTAGAAAGGTTTGCTTCAATCAATTTGGACGTTATTAAAACTTCAAAATTGTTATCAGCAAAACCAGCTGAAATAGGGAAAAGGATGAATAAAGTAATCGAGGAGTTTACTGAATTAAAAGAGAATAATAACCAATTGACTAAAATCCTTCTAAAACAAAAACTCGAAGAAGTCAAAAGCAATCCCGTAACTATTGGTTCAATAAAGATTATCAAAGATGATTTTCAGTATGCGGAAAAGAAATTTGTTTTACAAGAATTGGGTCCATTATCAAAAAATACAATTGCAGTAGTAATTGTGAAAGGTCCGATATTGGTAATTGTTTCTGAAGAAAAGATGCTTCCAGCAGATGAATTGATTAAGATCTTTTGTAAGAAAACAAACAATAAAGGTGGAGGTACTCCAAAAATTGCTCAAGCAGCAATCAAAAATACAAAGAATGTTTTTGCAATGATAGAACAAATAATTGAAGAAAAAATAATTGAGATATGATTTAAACAAATAGAAATGAACTGTAAGTCAATTTGATTAAATCCAATTCTCTTTAATTATCTGAGTAGCAGTGGGATCAAAACCATCAACTATTTCTAGAATTAGCTCTAAAGCATCTGCACTTACATCCATTCTTACGAGATCAATAGCTCTTGGTCCAATCTCAGGTTCTTTACTTAAATCGATTAGCATTTTTGCAAACTCAAGAAGATTGCCAATTTTTAATCTAGCAGCATATGCCATACCAGTTGGTTCCAAAGTAACTAAACTATCTAAGAAGGTTTGACAGTAATTAGCTGGTTTTACATTGGTAACTTTATTTGTGTCTAAATTGACAATAACCACTTTTTTATAATCTTTTGCTACTGCAGGAGATGTTCCAATTATTTTTTTATCCTTAAGTACTTTATCAGTCCAATCTACTGATTGTGGAAACCTTGTAGGTGAAAACAATTCTAAAGTATGTACAATCCTTGTAACAAATGTCTTATTATTACTAGCAATAACTACTGTTCTATTTGAAAGCACAGCTTGAATAACTCTATCAGCTTCCTTGACTTGCTTAACTAAAAATCTAATATCATTAACTTTCTCTGGCGACCAACGGTCAATTTCGCGTTCTGCAACAAAAGGAGAAACAGATGATTGCCTGACTGCAAAGTTACGATCAAGAACAATATTCATGACCATTTCCTTATTGTCATTGCAATGATGAATTGTAGAGACTTGGTATAATCCTCCAATATGAGGTAAAAGATCTTTTGTGGGAATCTGAAATGTGTCAACATTTTTGCAAATATCACATAGTGCCCTAACAGTTATAATAGATTTAGTATCCTTTCCTTTCTTGGGTTTACTCAAGATAATGACAACTCCAAATGATTAAATAATGTTAAACTAGTTCTAAAATAAAAGATATACTAATAAAAAAGTAACCAAAGTGGAAAATTAGGTCGAAAAACATCTGTACAGAAATTACAGAAACATGAATCCTTATAAATCCGATTGCAAAATTATTAGTAAGGTAAGTTAATTTAATTTAAAGATAAATTAAAAGAACTGATCAAGAGGTCAGGAATTTGATAAACGTAAAAGCCTTCGACAATGTCTTAAGTAAAATTATCAAAGCAGAAGCTGGCATAAGAAAAGTAATTCTAGTTGATAGAACTGGATTAACAATTGCCCATGTATCAAAATTCTCCTATTTTCCAATAGATGTAGATGGAGTAGGAGCAATTGCCAGTGCAGTTTTCGTTGCCAGTGAAGAACAGGGTGTAAACCTTGATCTAGGTGATTTGGATATCGTTTCTTCTGAATTTGGTAAAGGTAAGATTTTTGCTGCGAGCTGTGGTAAAGGGATACTCTGTGTCATAACAGACAATGATGTTAATATTGGCTTAGTTCGATTAGTATTAAAGAGAGAGGCTTCTGAAATTGAAAAACTCTTAAATGAATTCCTTTCAGAAAAGATTCAATTTCCAACCTCCGCTGCTGAAAGAGCAGCCAGTGCTGCTGATGAATCCATGGAAGACAACTTAGAAGAAGCTCTAAAAGAACTTGAGAAATTCTAATAACTTTATAACTGCTCAAATAAAACTCGTAAGAAACAGATAATGAAGCTTATGAAAAATTATAAGCTTCTGGATTTTTTATTTCTTTTTACCTTTAAGAACAATGAGAATATAATCGTTTTCAGGAGCAACTAGAATTTCGCCTTTAGTAGTGTCAATAGTAAAGAAGTTTAATTCACCTTCATCTAATTGTTCAACAGCCTGGGTTGCTTTTCCAACTAAGGAAGAAACAAGAGCAGCAACAGATTCTGTTTTATCAGTTTCAATATCACTTGATATTGGTAAACCTTCTTTATTCGTAATAATTACTCCTCTAACTCCTTTAAACCCGGAAAGTTTCTTAAGAGTCGATTGAAATTGCTTTTGCGAAATCATAATTTTATCTCCAACAGTATTTAAATGTAGGGCAAAATCACTTTAAAGACTTTTCATTTTGACATAAAAAGAACCATTTTTTGAGAGTAAAAATACATCAAATCTCATCTTTGGTCCAATAATTACCTTTTTGTCTTTGTTTTAACTCAGCAAATTTTGAATTATTCCATGAGTCAATTTTTGAGAAATAACCTACAATTCTACTAATACCATAAATATGCTCACTACCACAATGTGGACAGCTAGCTTCAATTTCATCATCAAGTAGGGATGTTTTTTTGGTAGGTGTTTTTTTACTTGAACTCATCTCTACAATCACTTTTTACTAGCTTCTTCATGGAAATATACTCCAGAGTATATAAAAACTCCTTAATATGTTTAATAAGTGCTTAATAAAAAAACTATTATTGCATCTTGTTGATTTATTTTATAATACATACTGGATGGAAAAAGATTGAAAGTATATTCCTTAGTTGGTAAGAAATTAGTTGAATGCACACCAGATGAACTTATAGATTCACCTGTAGGAATGATCGTTGATGAAAAAGAAGAGATGATTCGCTTAATAGTTACTCCAGATGCTAGAAAGAAGCAGCGGGAAACGTTAATGCAACAATCAGCTGATTTTAACAAAAAGGAATATGCGGGAACGTATCTAGTTTCTCATTTGGAAAATCCTAGTATCATAAACTTATTTTTGACAGAAATGAAAGATGTAAAAGAATCTGATGCTGAGGAAAAACCTGAACCAAAGAAAAAACCAAAGAAGAAGAAGAAGAAAAAGAAAGGTGCTGAAGAAGTTGAAGAAACCGAAACAGCAATTTTAGACCGCTGGAATCCAGATATTGTTAAAAAAGTTGTTAACTTTTTAGATGGAAAACCACATGCCTATCTTCCAGACATTCAGAAAGCAACAGGTGTAACTGAAGGAGAAGCCTATTGGGTAACTCAGGATTTGATTTATGTTGGAATCCTACCTGGGAGATGGATAGGCTATTCTGATGGTCAATGGGTCTATCAGATTTTATCAGAGCAACCATTAAGTAAAGAGAAAACCAAAAAACCAGCAAGTACTAAAAAGACAACCGCATCAAAGAGCACAAAGAAAACAACAAAAAGCACCAGCAAGAAAAAGTAATCTTGATTGAAAGCTTAACTAATCCCATATAAAACAAAGGATATCACATATGTCAAATAAAAAGTAAATAATACAATGAGACTTGATTTATTCATTGTTAATTCTTCTGTTTGACTAACTGCCGTTGTCATCAGAGATAATGACCAGATTTGTGTAACTAGTGCAAGTATTTGACCATCAAGAAACATGAATGTCGCAACAACTTTAGTTTGAAGCCATAGAAGGAATAAAACCAGTAGGCTTGGAATCAAAGTAAAAGGTGTAACTGCTAGCAATTTAGTAGGATTAAATTCTCTCTTATAAAGAATGGTTTTGAAGGTTTCACTTACTAATCCTAAAAATAACCAAAGACTGAAAACACCAATAAGGCAAAAATACCAATCATCTACTTGCAAAGGATAAAAACCAACTAAAACATAGCTACTGTTAATTGAGAAAAAGAGCATCGCTCCAATAATAATTAATCCTTCAAAAAAGGTTCTTAAAGGTTCAGAAGCCAAATATTGGAAAATTTTTCGAGGAAGGAAAAAGAAAATCAGCCCTTGGTAGATTTTACCAAAGAAGGTTTGACTCTTTCTCTTTTCAACTAATCTTGATGCTTTTACATTAGAAACCGCGATATAATCCTTATTTCTAATCATTAAATTATATGCTACTTTTCCCAAATCAGTTAAAAAATATTTTTTATTTTCATCCTGATGCCATAAATCCTTCATAGAATTCAATTGATGATATAAGGATCCAACTTTCAAATCAAACTTCTTTCTTAATTCCAAAAAACCTACCTTTTCATTTCCTTGAATAAATGAAATAATTTCTCTTCTAACTTGACTACCAAGAGCTGAATAGATTATTTCCTCTTCTTCTAATTGTGAATTCTCATTGAACAATTCTTTTGTTTGGGAATCCACATCTATTCTATCATTCGTCATTGGTCATCCCTAAAATAAAAAGCCAATGGGATTTAACTATCCCATTCAGTTTTTTGTTCATCCACAAGTGAAGAACTTTCAGCATAATAATCAGTTTGATTATTCTGTTGGTTATCAACTTCTTGTTGATATTGTTGTTGTTGCAATTGGGTTCCAAGATCAGGGGTAGTTACAGGAACATCTGCTACAAACACTTCGAGAGGTTTACTACTTTTAGAAAGTGGTGATAATCTACGTCTATCAATGAATCCACCACCTAAAATACCGCTCAATACTGCAATTGTGATGAATTGCTCTGCCATTAATACAATGGTAAAGATCATAGTATCATAAGGGATATCTGCACCAGTATCCTGAGCAATTTGAATAGCATTAATAATGATATAATATGCAGTTAGTGATATAATGGGGATGACTCCAATTGTTGAGGAAATCAAACCATAAGAGCTCTTACCAGCAATTATTGCACCAATGAAAAGCCCAGGAATGAATGCAAGGAATAAGATGAAAATTGCTTCTTGTGCTTGAATGAAATTAAGAAGTGAAAATAAGACACCAGCAGTTAATGCAACTGTAACAAAAGTAGCAAAAAGCGTTGAAAAAACACCTCTTCTGTAAATTTTTGGTTTCAGAACCTGATCAATTTCTTCTTCAAAACCATTAAACACATTGAGATCAACAAAACCTACATCTTGAAGATGAACAGCATATTTTTCTTGGAATAAATCAGCAATTTTAGTCATAAGTTTTTCAATTAATTTGCTATTATCAATTTTATCTGCTAAAGCCGCAACAAGTAATTTGCCAGATGACCCATAATTAAATTGATTATCTTCACCAGCGATTTGTTGTACACCACCAATACCACTTTCCGTTGAAAAAGCATCAAAAGCAGTAAGCAAACCAGCAATCAATTGATCGTCAATATCTAATGTAACATACTTGTGACTGAAAATACATTGTCCAGTTTCAGTGATAATCCATATAGCTTGGATCACTTTTTTTCCTCCAGAATAGAATATTCTTCATCTCATCTATGATAAGTTCGAGATATAATAAAAATCTGCCAAACACCAATAAAAATAGTTCCTTATAGGTAAATCCATGTTGAAGTTTAGGTCTATACAGAAATATTGAAACCATTTGTTGAATGGAAACTAAAATAAATGAAAAGCATCTCAATTTGAGTATAAGTAATATTAATTTAGAGATTAATTATACCTAGATAGTAAGTGTTTTTAGTCGGGAAAAAATAATATAGCTGACCAAAAAAAGAAATACTTGAAGTGTTTTAAGCACAACAAAGAATAAAGTTCTAAAAAAGAATATCTAATGTGTGAAAAAACCCTCCCAGTGTGATCAATAATGCAGAAAATATTACTAATAGGATTGGACGGAGCAGGAAAAACAGCACTTTATCAAAGGTTTTTCCAAAAGAAAAATCCAGCCCAACTACAGAAAATTCCTCCTACAAGAGGTATAGCTAAATATGATCACGATTTCTTAAGATCTGATTTCTTAATCATTGATACAGGAGGAGGCAAACAATTCAGGAAAGGATACATTGGCAATGTTGAGCTTGTAAAAGATGCATGCGCTAT
>JAUVZH010000215.1 GCA_030602675.1 Candidatus Heimdallarchaeota archaeon
CAATTTTTAAATTATAGACCTGATCCATGGACAGTATCTGATACTTTTGCTTTCATAAAATACATGTCTGACATGTTAACTTGGGAATATTCAGATTTTGTAACTGTTATGATAAAAGATGCTATTGGTATTGAAGGTTTCAATGAATTGTTTGGTTATCCATTACCATATCAAATTCCTATTTGCTCAGATTATGGTGAAGAATTTAATGTTTCCATTGAATCTAGCAAATCTTTTCTAGACCAAAATATTGCAGTAAGTTATGCGAAAATCAGCCAAAGTGTAATTGCTAAGATTAATTCATTACCTTTTGAAAAGGAATTTTTAGAAAAAACAGATTTTATAGGTTCAAATAATTGGGCGATCCATGGAAATTTAACTAAATCTGGCAAACCCATAATGTGCAATGACATGCATTTAACTTTCAATTTACCTGGGATATGGTATGAAGCTCACTTAGTAGATCAGAGTCCAAGTTCTGATTTTAATGTTTATGGATTCTTCATTGCTGGTGTTCCTTTCCCGCTTGTTGGTCATAATGCTTACATTGGTTGGGGAATAACAAATACAGCTTATGATGTAATTGATTGGTATTTCTATGATTCATATAATGAAACTCATTATATGTACATGGGTGAACCTACAGCTTATTCACTAATTGAATATGAGCTAAACGTTAAGGGGCAAAATCCGGAAATCTTTACAATAAAAAACACTGTTCATGGGCCTGTTTTTGATGGATTATTAGATGATGAAGATATGCCAGAATACGAAGATAAAGTAATTGCTTGTAAATGGATTGCTCAAAGTGTATCACATGAAGCTAGAACAATTTATAGCTTCGCTCATGCTAAAAACAGAGCTGATTTTGATGAAGCATCTCGATTCTTTACAAATCCTGCTTCAAATTTCATCTACGCTGATGTTCATGGTAATATTGGTATTCGTCCAACAGGAAAAGTTCCGATAAGAAACGATACTGGAATCCCAGCATGGCATCTTGGAAATGGAACAATGCTTTACAATGGATCTGCTGGTCATGGCGAATGGATTGATTATGTTCCATTTGATGATTTGCCTCATTCAGAAAATCCTGAAAGAGGGTATCTATTTTCAGCAAATCAAGCTGTTGCTGGAATGGATTATCTGAAAGGCTATCATTTGCAAAACCCAATTGATGTCTCGAGAGGTTATCGAGCTAGAAGAATTAATACCCTTTTAGCATCAGGATCCGATTTTACAATTGATGACATGAAAAAGTTCCAATTAGATTTTTACTCTACAAAAGCAGGTAATTTTACTTCCTATTTGCTTGATGTTATTGATGCTATTCCACAAAAAACCACTCTGCAACAATCTGTCTATAATATTCTTGATGATTGGGATTTAATTATGGATAAGAATTCCCCAGCGCCTTCAATCTTCAATGTTTGGATTCAAGCTTTCCATAATGAAACATTTAGAGATGAGGTTTTAGATCAAGGAAGTCCAATAACACCAAATCATGCAGTTTTGGAATGGTTTACTAAGAATAATGCTTCATCAAAATGGTTCGACAATATACACACACTTGAAGTAGAAACAAGGGATGACATCATTTTACTTGCATTCGAGAGATCATTAGTAGCATTAGAGAACTTTTACGAAACTTCTGATGCAAACCAGTGGACTTGGGGCGAACTTCATTACTTGAAAATAAATCATATAACTGGTTTGGGCCCATTAGGCTTTGGCCCAGAACCCATCAATGGAACATCTGATACCATTTCTCCAGTTAGTGTTTACAACCTCTGGGATGGTGAAGAAAATCTTAAACCATCAAATGGAAGGAGTGGAGCATCTGAACGAATGATTTTAGATTTCTCTGATTTGAACAAATCATTATCTATCATTCCCTCAGGACAAAGAGGAATCTCTTCATCCAAGCATTATACTGACCAACTCATGCTCTTCATAAATGGTCAATATCATGAACAGTACTTTAGTGCAGATACTCATGAGAAGTTCCCTATAGAAATAATTGAATCAGAAATACTATTCAAATCAGGAGCTGATTAAATTGACCGAAAAGACAACTGAACAGAAAACAGTTAGAAAGATAAACTATCAAAAAATGGATGAGCTAATGTTCTATTTAGCTCCAGTAATTGGTTTCCTTTTAGCTCTAGGATTCGCATTTACTCCGGTTTGGCAATTATCAATATTGGCTGGGATGATTAGTGGACTCTTTTATTCAAAAATGAAGAAGGGGGTTGTTGCTGGTTTACTTAGTGTAGGCATTGCCTGGTCTCTTTATGTTGTCATTAAAATCTCTATCTCAAATATTGAAACACTATTCAATCAAATTGGTGGTATCATTTTAGGTAATGAAAACTTAGCTTGGCTCTTTATCATTCTAATTATTTTGTTGGGATTCATTTTTGGAGCTCTTGGTGGTTCGTTGGGTAGTGGCATTAGAAAATTACTTGAGATGAATGATAATCCAGTTGATTCTTAAGAAGAGAACTAAAATAGGATAAGTTACTGAGAGTTTATCATGAATGATGAAGAATTAGACTATGAGCTTCTAAACATTGAAGGAATCTATGCTTTGCTAGATGGGGATTACAAAAAAGCAGAAGAATTATTCACCAAAGCAATAGAAATTGAGGATAATAGTTTTGAAAGTTTATGCAATATAGGTAAATTACAGTTGGTGCAAGGAAAGGTAGATGAATCTCTCGAATTCTTTGAAAAATCATTAGAAAAGAATCCTAAATATATCGAAGCATTACACAATATGGGAGTATCTTACTATAGAAAACAAGAGCTAGAGAAAGCTATTAGCTACTATAAGAAAGCTGTAGAAATCGATGATAAGTATTTTGAAAGTTGGTTTAATCTGGGAAATAGTTTTTACGAAAAGGGTGAAGTGCAAGAAGCTTTGAAATATTACAAAAAAACAACTGAAGCAAATCCTAATTTTACTGATGCTTATTATAACTTGGGAAATGTCTACAGAGAACTTGGTCAGCATGCATTAGCAAAAAAAGCCTATAAAGATATTCTAAAGATAAGACAAGATGATGCTGCTGTGTATTATAATTTAGGATACGTCTTACAGATAACGAACAACTTAGATGGAGCAATAGAGAATTACCAACAAGCAATTAAACTTAGAGAAAATTATCTGAAAGCAATTCTAAATCTGGGAATTGCTTATCAAGCGAAAAATAATATCGGAAAAGCTCTCGAATGTTTTGAAAAAGCTCACAAAATTCAACCAGATTTGCAAATAGTTAAGGATAGAATTGCACAAATAAGGGAAAAAGAATAGAAGGTTGTTTTTCCTTTTCTAAATCTATGTTCTAAAAAAGCTCTTTCTCTAAACGATTTTGGGAGAGTTTATTCATTTATAACTATATAAAGAAAAGAATGTGAGGAGATAAACGAAGTAAATAGTTATCGAGCTACAACTCAAAGACCTATAGATTTACTTAAGGGTGCCTGATTTAAAATAAGAACACCGCTCTTTTTTATTCGCACCCTACTAAATCTATTTTGTGTGGAGAAATTAAACTAAAAAGCAATCCAAAAAAGTAAAAAGCAGTTGTAGTTAAACAATTAAATGCTCATAAGAGGTAAAGCATTATGAAAGTTACTTGGTTGGGTCACTCTGGAATAATGATAAAGGATAAAGGAAAAATAATTCTCATTGATCCTTGGCTTACAGGAAATCCTGTAGCAAAAATAAAAGCTGAAGATATTAAAAAAGCAGATGCAGTATTTGTAACTCATGATCACGGCGATCATGGTTTTGATGATGCTGTCACTATCTGCAAGAATACAGGTGCTACTTTTGTTAGTGTATTTGAACTAGCTAATGAAGCAAAAGGAAAAGGTGTTGAAAATGTAATCGGTGGGAATATAGGTGGTTCTGCAATAGTTGCTGATATTGAATTTATTTTCACTTTGGCTCTTCATAGTTCTACTGTTGGTACCCCTCTTGGTTTTGTCATTAAACTTCCTACATATACTATCTATCATGCAGGAGATACTGGTATCTTCATGGATATGAAATTGCTAGCTGAATTGTATGATATTGATCTTGTCTTTCTACCAATTGGTTCACTTTACACCATGGGTCCTAAAGAAGCTGCTAAAGCTTTAGAACTTCTCAATTGTCAAAAAGTTGTACCAATTCATTACAAAACTTTTCCAGTCTTAAAACAAGATGCTAAAGAATTCATTGAAATTGCTGGTCCAATGGTAGATGTGATTGTATTTGAACCAGGAGAAGAGAAGGAAATCAGTTAGTTCCTTTTCTTTATTCTTTTTTCACGTTCCAGCCATTCCTATTATATAACCGCAGTTAACACAAAAACCGACAGCAAATTGTGTAGGTAAGCTAAATCTTCCTACTTTTGTTTCTGTTTTTCTTTCTAGTTTTTCTACAGAAGGTATAAATTTCCAAGCAAATTCGTTCTCCCCACATTCAGGACACTTAGGTTCTGTTATTTTCATTTCGTCACCTTACACAAATATTTCTATTATTTCTACTTATTTCAACTTTTTGTGTTTTTCTAACAAGCAAAGGTAATAGTTAAAAAGGGATAAGTCATGAATTGATATCATCTCCAAAATGCAAACTAACCTATGAGGGATATACATTTGAAGTGTTGTTATGATCCTAAGCTTGAAGCAGAAGGGCATTGTATTAATTGCAATGTTCCACTTTGTAAAATTTGTGTAACTGACGCTGAATTAAACGAAGGAATATGTCGATCTTGTCGACGTCAAAAGAAATTTTTAAAAATTTATGGGATTTCTCGAATCATTATTTGTGGTCTTGGTATAGGGTTCTTAGCCGTTTCACTTATGTGGATAACAGGTACCCTCATGAATCGTTTTGTTTATGGCTTACTAGGAGTTATGGGTGCAGTAGGAATCAATATGCTAACATTAACTTTGATGTCAAGATTCTTACTTTCAAATCTTGAACCTCATCAGAAAGTCTTTGTTGCTCTTGCAAGATACTCTGTCAGCGGTAATAAAGTGTTCTTTAATCAAGCAATTACTGCTATGAAAAAAGTTGAGGATATAACCCAATATAAAGATGCATTGTTTGATCAACTTGTTTCCATTTTGATACTCCAGCCTTTTGATTTACCCACTGAATGGGTCAAGTATCTTTGTGAAAACTTCAAATTTACTGAGCAAGAATTATTAGATGGTATTCTTGAATTTGGAACAGATGTCTTTGAAGAGAATATCTTTAATCAACATCATTACCAAGCTATTGAACCATATATTGAAGTTCTTAAAAGAACAGAAAAAACAGAATTATACAATAAGCTTATTGATCAAATTTTAGAAAGACTAGCTAAAGTAGATCTAAAAGCTACAATACGACCTCCACCAATATCATTTCAAGGAACTCAACCTCAACCAGTAAGAGAAGATCCTTCAGTCATAAGAGATCGTGCTTTTCTGACAGAATTGAAATTAATTGATTTTGAATTAGAAGAGTTTCTTACAAAAGCTAAAAGGAAGAAAGACTGGAAGAAAATCAAAGAAGTTATCG
>JAUVZH010000243.1 GCA_030602675.1 Candidatus Heimdallarchaeota archaeon
TTTATTTACACTTTTCTTTTGTGTACTAGAAGATCAAAAAGAATCTATAATTCATCTATTCTTACTAGAGTAATAGAACATTTTCTGAATGTTCTTTATCTCTTCTTGTAGTATTTTTAACTACCGCTTTTTGATTTAAAATGGAAATCTTCTTCCATTTTGAATTGTTAATTCTCCTAAATAATTTATCTTAAGTGATTATTATTAACAATCTAGTAATCCTAATTAATGGTGAAATTGCTCTCTACATTTTTGATTAGAGCAATGTTGTGAATTTTTCTTTTCGATCTTTTTATCGTTTATATTATTGTTATTTTTTCGTTATCAGTTTTCTTTCTTCGAGGTTTTTAAACCTTTGTTTTTTACTGATTGTATTATTAATGTATTTCTGTTTTATAAAATATATGTCTTAAGGCAATATTACCTTATGAAGCATAGCTCGGACTGAAAAAGCAATTTTATTTTACTCATTCTCTTTATTGAAAGGTAATTTTTTTAATAGTGAAAATTACAATTCTCTATAGATTACTCATAAAAGAAAAAAATCAATATTCTGCCAGTTATTTGCCGGAGGATTCTAATAATTTGAAAACAAAAAATAGACAAATTAAATCAATTGTTTTGCTCTTAATAGTCATTTCACTCAATATGAGTGTTGCTTTTTTAGTTACTAGAGATGTTGTAGCAAAAATACAATCACCCATTAGTGGTGGTGGTTTGGATACTAATGGTTATATTTATTCAGATTGGAATCAAAATATAACCATTGGAATGGATGGTTCACTACTAGTTGTTGAGGAAATGACCTTTAGGTTAGACGCTGGTTCCTATGGATTTGCTTTTCGAGATTTAAAATGGCGTAGTTTTCACGACATTAATTCATGGAGTATTAGTTCTGGAGCTGGTACTCCTTCAATAAATTACTATAATATGGAAAGGGAAGCTGGACTAATCCACTTTAAGTGGGAATGGATAAGAGCATCTGTACCATCAAATACAGAATATACTTTTATTCTAACTTACAATGTATCTTCGGCAATGGATCTCCGTGGGGATCGAGATAGAGTTTACTGGAATGTCATTGGTGGTGAATTTGAAGTCTCAATATATGATATTGATACTACTGTGATTTTTCCAAAAGAATACTCTTTAGGTGATATAAGATCAACAACTTATTATGAGGGGCAATCACAAGGTGACGATGCTGGATCTGTAGCAAATGTAAATGGCCATACAATAGTAACTTTTCATCAAGGTGTAGTTGCTCCTTACACAAGTTATACTATTGATACAGATTCACCACCTGCAGGAATTGATATGCCTTTCTCGTGGAGAGTATATCTAAATACAAATTGGATATTAGTAATAGCTATTGGATTTGTTCCTATCTTTCTGTTCTTTATCATTGCATTTCTTGTAAAAGGGATAGATCCCAAAGCAAAAGTAATTCCAACATTAAATGAAGTTGCAATGAAAAAATGCTTCCAATGTGGTTTTAGAGACTTGCGGAAAATAAAATACTGTCCTCAATGTGGCGATGGAATGCGTGTTGTTAGTGAAGTAGGACCACCGAATGATCTTACACCAGCAGAAGTTGGAACTTTACTTGATGAGAAATTTGATAAGATAGATTTTATTGCAGAGATATTCTATTTAGCAGAAAAAGGATACCTCAAATTAATACAAACAACTGATAGTGACGAAATTTTCTTCCAAAGAACAGATAAGGATGAATATTATGGTAGTCTATCAAAATTCGATCGAGGTATCTTGAAGTTTATAGAAAAGAATTCCTATGAAACAATCTGGTTTAAAGATGAGACTAAAAAATCAAAGGAAATCCCCGTTGAAGTAACATCACTGTCTACCATTAAAACAAATATTCATTCCCTCTGGGCACATAAAACAGATGTTTATAATAGATTGGCTGGTGGCGATACAAAATATTTTGAATCAGATCCAGAAAAAATCAGAGGATTCTATTTCGGTGCTGCAATCTTTACAGGTATCGGTGGAGCAGTTATTCTATTTTTTGCTTCGTCACTATTGTTTATCAGTAATTTACTAACTGGTATAATTGGTGTTGTAGTTGCTAGTTTTATTGGATTATTACTTTCAAGGAGAATGCCAAAACTAACTAAAAATGGTGCGGAAATGAAAGCTAGTTGGGAAAGTTATTTACAATTGATAAGAGGACAAATGCTAGGTTTTCCGGATCCATATGATCAGTTTAACTATTCAATGGATCATTTCTCTTATTTATTGGTAACACCAAACTTCGATTTACCAAACCATCTCAAACATATTTCTCGAAAGGTATCTAGACAACCACCTCGAGATGATTTCCACTTTATAACTCCCTATTGGTATTACTATCCACGTATCTACATTCCATCTGCTGGCGGACCAAGACATAGAACAATAACTGGCTTCGATAGCATGGGTAGAGGTTTTGAATCTGTTGTTAGTGGAATCAGTAATATGGCTGAAAGTTTACCAAAAGCTATCTCTAATATGGCTGAAGGGTTAACAACTGCTATCTCAAATATGAATGAAGGATTTACTCCACCATCTTCTAGTGGTGGAATCAGTGGTTTTGGCGGAGGTTTCGGTGGCGGTGGTGGTGGAGGAGGAGGCGGTGGAATAGGATAGCCACTACGAAAAAAGCTAGAAAAATGAAAATGGATTCTATTTATTTGGATCCTTACTTCATTATTTATATTGTATAATTGCAATAAAAAAGAAAAAGACTTAGAGAATGATTATTCTCTTGGTTTCTTTAATGGTTCTTTAGTCTCTGGATCACATTGAACAACAACTGTTTTAGCAATTTGATCAGCAAATCTTTGTCTATTCTTATCATTAGTGATAAAATACCAAACAAGAATAACTATTTGTGCTTCTATTCCTCCTATTATGGCTCTAAGAAGCAATTGAGTCATATCACCCTCTTCAACAGGTCGTAAAGTCCATTTGGCTTCGTCCTTTATGAACATGATTTTGATATTTTGCATCTTCTTACCAATTGTTTGTCCATTATTTTTGTATGGCATCCAAACCAAAATATAAAATGCTGCACCTATACCTATACCAGTCATCAACAAGCCTAGAATAACTCCTAGCCATGTAATGAATATAGTAACAACTGCGTAGAAGATTATAGCGATAATATATATTGCCCATATAATACCATAATCTACGAGACCTGCTACTAATCTTTCATTAAAGGTAGCTAACGCGACTATTACATCTGGCTTTTCTGGTTTTGCGCCTTTTTCAGCTTTTTCTGCTTTTGTACTCATAATTAAATAACTCCAATAATTGGATATTAACAGTATTTTGTCATACTGTTCAACTATAAAAAGTATTTGAGAAATAAACTTACACAAGAAAGAAAATCGAAAAATCGTGAATAATACTTAAAAGTTTACAAAACTACTCCCATTAAAGATTTTTGTCAAGGACTCATTGTTGGGATTGGTGAAATAAATGGCAGATCACATTGAAGCTGCTGAAAAAGCAGAATTGACAGGTGATATAGAATCTGAGGATTCAGCAAGCATAGAAGCAAAAACTACCGGTTGGTCAAATGCCTTTCTATGGTATTTTTATGATGCTGCTGATACTTACTTTTCACAATTAATTATCAGCTTAGCTTACACACCTTTTGCTCTCGTGCTTGGTATATATCAATTGGGTTGGTCTTATGAAAAATCCTTCATTATTGTATCCATTTTTATGGCTGTTTCAAACTTATTAATAGCTGTTATGGGACCAATAATGGGATCGATATCAGATAAAGTTGGGAAACGGAAGGGTGCAGTAATAATAGTAGCCAGTATTATGATTGCTACATCAGCAGTGATAACCGCTTGGGTAAACTTTTGGTGGGCATCAGTTATGTTTATGATAGCTAATTTCTGTTATCAAGCTGGTCGGATGTTTTATGATGCACAGATTCCTTTCATTGCTCAAACTGAATCACGCACAATTTTACAAGCAGTTGGTGGCTCACTAAGCTTTTTCGGTTCTGTTTTTGCTGTATTAACCACTATGATTGTTGGATGGGTTATTGGTGGTTGGGAACACATTGATACAGCAGTTTGGGAAGCTGACCCAACTTATTATGATAGTTTTACACTAGCAGATTTTGAAAACATTAAATGGCTTTTTGTTATTGGCGCAGCTGTTATATTATTAATGGCAATACCTTATCTATTCCATAAGGAAGTTGAGAATCCTCAAGATTTTACTATGAAGGAAAACTTCAAAGAATCCTTAAAGGATTTCAGAGTTACTCTCAAAGAAATCGTAAAAGATCGTAATTCCGTTATCTTCTTCTTGAGTTGGTTCTTTATTACGGATGCAGCAAATACTGCAATTATGTATATGGCTATTGTGATTCAAGGTGCTGTAGGATATCCACAGGAAATTACTAATTATGTCATTTTTGCAGGCATAGGTGGAAGTTTTATTTTTGCGATTCTAACTGGATTCTTTATGTATAAATTTGGTCCAAAATTAGCTTTCATATTTAACGGTATTAGTTGGGCAATAGCAGTTTTGATTATCATGGTCTCTGGTTGGACTTTTCCAAATGCTGGTGTCGAGTTTGTCAAATGGCCAATGTTTATTGGAGCATTCTTCGTCGGTATTGGATTCGGTGGCATATGGATTATAGGACGACAGTTTATTATGGAATTAGCACCTCCACACAAGATGGCGCAATACGGTGGTTTTCAAAAGATTGCAGGCAGAGTAAGTGCGATTGCTTCCCCACTTATCTTTTCAGGTCTTATCTATGCATTTGCTGGATCTTTTGGAGTGCATCATGCTTACAGATTTGCTCTAGGAGGATTAATCTTATTCTTCATCACTGGAGTGATACTATTATTCTTTATAACTGATCCACACGAAAAATACTTAGCTGGCGAAAGAGCTCCCTATAAGAATCTCTATCCTGAGAAGAAGAAATAAGAAGTGATGGGCGTTAATAGTAATATTAACTGCCTATTTTGTTTTCTTTTTTTGTTATAATAATAGTTCTTTTCCTTCGTTTTGCAATCTAATACATTCTTCAAAAATCTCAACTGCTTTTCTTAAATGAGGGATAATTATTGAACCACCTACAATTAATGATATATTCATTGATTCAAAAAA
>JAUVZH010000297.1 GCA_030602675.1 Candidatus Heimdallarchaeota archaeon
GTTCCCAGAAACTAAGGATTTTGTTACAAATCTTTCTAGAAATGAAATGGAGAAGAAAGAGGAATTTTTTGACATTTCTGAAAAGATAAGTGAAGAGGAATTTGAAAGGATATTACAACTACAGAAGAAATATCGTGGAATTCTTCGAGAGAAGGCAGCTAAATTAACATGATTTGTGAATATGCTTGAGTAGTATAAATGCTTAAATGCAAATTTAATTCTGCTAATCCAAGCTCAAGCTAAAACATTTTCTCGAGGTTAGCAAAATGTCAATTATCGATAAAGATGAAGATATCTCACTAATTGTTCAAAAAGATCCTACTCCCGGGAGACAATTGCTAACCAAAAAGGAAAGAAAAAGGAATATTTTCTTCTTTACATCAACTTCTTTTTTTGTTAGTTCTGCAAGTAGCATTCACTTCATATTTTACAGCCTTTACTTTTTGGAAATTAGTGATTCCGAAAAGTTATTTGGCATTATTGGCACAGTTTGTTCATTTGTTGCTATTGTCGGGCTAATTTTAGCTGATTACTTGAATGGTCTTTTAGGTTACAAGAGAGTATTCATTATCGCTCAAATCTTAATAGCTCTTTCATTTGGCTTCTTCATCTTTGAACCAACCAAAATCTACTGGATAATAATAGCAGTAATGTTGCTTAGTTTAGCATTCTCACTAAATGAATCACCATACAACATTATTCTCACAGAATCAGCAGGAGAAGAGAGAAAAGGCACAATCACAGCATTAAATGCTTTCTTTGGACGTTTTGGTGAAGTAATAGTCTCAACAATCATTTTCATTATAACATTCATATTTGGTTTTGAATTCACAAACCATGAACGATCATTTTTCTACCTTTATGGATCAATTGTAGTAGCATTAATTGGTATTGGTATAATCTTCTTTGTAACTGATCCTTCTAGAAAATTAAAGAAAGAAAACCAAAAGGAAATCCCAATTATAGAAGAAACAGAGCATCAAACACCAGATGAAGCAATTGAAACAGAAATCAGTGAAAAGAAGACTAGTTTTATTAGAGGGTTTATTGATACTTTTAGGGATAAATGGGTATTAAGAGTATCAATCACATTTTTCTTAGATGCTTTCTTCTGGTCAATTGCATTGGGTGTTTACTGGGCAGGATTACAAGATGAAGACCTATTCGGTGCATATGCGTTTGATGATAAGCAAATCAGTTTACTAATAATGATTACTAGTATAACTATTCTTGTAGCGATGTATCTTGGAAGGTTTGTTGATAAATTAGGAGCTAGATTCTTCCTATTTATTTCAGAATTATGCGGTCTTGTTTGGATAATCCTTTCTGTATTATATACATTCTATCCACAACATTTCTGGTTGATGATTATAGCAAGGGTAGCAGTAGGGGTTTCAATAGCCTTATGGATTCCATCGACCATTGCATTATTCACTAATGTAGAACCAGAACGTAAAAGTAAAGTGTATAATTCAATAACCATTTTCAGATCAATTGGTTGGTTACCAGGTGGCTTTATCGCTGGTTTTTTGTATGATGCCATACCACAACCATATGGTTATTTAACGCCAATGTTTATCCTAATTGCTGGTTTTCTTATTTTAATCCCAGTTTTCTATACCTTGCCAAATAGGCCAAGTGAAATGAACAATTCAAAGAAAAAACCTGAGAAACAGTAAACCAAGCAAACAAAACTCCTATAAATTAGCAAAAGTCATTTATTTTAACTCATATTCGAAGTGTTGAAAATGTCGGAATCATTCGATGTCATCTCAGTAGGTGCAGTCTTAATAGACATGATTGCCATGGTTGAAGAATTCCCAAAACGAGATGGAGAATCGTTTGTTAGTGATTTTAAGTTTATGCCTGGTGGAGCAGCTGCTAACGTAGCTGTGTTTTGTAGTCGTTTGGGATTACGAACAGCTTTCTCAGGTAAAATTGGCAAGGATACATTTGGTGATATTCTCTATAATGATCTTAAGAAAGAAAAAGTCCATGTGAAGAATACCTTGGTCATCTCAAAAAACATTAGCACTGGATCTTGTTACATTTGTGTTGATAAAAGTGGTAATAGAATTATAATGGCATATAGTGGAGCTGCTGATACGCTAACAATTGATGATTTACCTCTAGAATTATTTTCCAAAGCGAGTTGGGTTAATCTTTCAGATTTGAGAAATGTAGCTTCTATTGAAGCTCTTCTCGAAAGCGATATTGATATTAACTTTTCAATGAGTCCTGGTGCTCTTATTGCTCAAAACCCAAGCAGAGCTTTCAGATTAGCTCAACATGCAAAACTGATAGTTGCTAGTGTCGATGAAATCACACAGATCTTCCGATGCACAGAAGAAGACATTGAAGCAATTGCCTCGGATTTATTATCTGAGAATCGAAATAGAGTTATTGCTGTTACTAAAGGCAGTCGAGGAGCTACAATTTACTCAAAAGATGGTCACGTTAACATACCAATATTCGAAGTTGATGTTGTTGATACAACAGGAGCAGGTGACTCTTTTACTGCTGGTATGTTATATGCATTAACAAAAGGAAAATCTCCTAAAGAAGCTGGAAGAATTGCAGCTGCTTGCTCTGCTCTTTGTATACAAGAGGTTGGTGCGAGAAGTGGTCCGAAAAGCAGAATGGAATTAGTAAAATTCCTAAGAAAGCACTAAGAAATGTTAATAGATATCAAACAGATTCGTAATAATAAAACAAAACATTGGATGTGACCTAAATGAAT
Organism: Candidatus Heimdallarchaeota archaeon; assembly: GCA_030602675.1. Classification (GTDB taxonomy): domain Archaea; phylum Asgardarchaeota; class Heimdallarchaeia; order JABLTI01; family JABLTI01; genus JABLTI01. The sequence continues at coordinate 2,741 of JAUVZH010000297.1, forward strand.
GAACCAGTTGTAACCGTTATATCTGGATCAAAATCTGATAATGAAATTGTTGAAAAAGTTGTAGATGTGCTGAAAGAGTATGACGTTCCACATACAGCAGTAGTTTTATCAGCTCATCGAAATGCAAAGGAACTAGATGAATATCTTGCTAAGACACCAGCTAAGATAATAATTGCAATTGCAGGACTAGCAGCTGCTTTGCCAGGAGTTTGTGCAAGTAAAACTAAAAAAGTTGTAATTGGTGTTCCTGTCTCAGCTAAACTGGGAGGTTTAGATGCTTTACTTTCAATAGTGCAGATGCCATCCGGAGTACCAGTAGCGACTGTAGGAATTGACAATGGTAAAAATGCTGCTCATTTAGCTATTAGAATTCTTGCAACTAGTAATGATGGGTTAGGGAAGAAACTTCGCGATAAATTAAAGGAATAATAAAGTAGACAATTAGTAGTTGAGAATTTGGTGAAGGAATAAATGACGGACGAAGAAAGTGGTATAAAGAACATAAAAGATGTATTCTATGATACTTTAGATGATTGGCCCACGGAATCACTAAAAAAGAGCCTTTTTAGATTACGACCAGAAGAAGGAGCTGAAGTCTATCTTAATCTAAATGAAGGTTACCATGATATAACTGACAAAGCATTAGAACTGGAAAGTAAATTTAGACCAAAGGTAACAATCAGAACTAGTGAATTGAAAACTGAATTAGATAAATGGAAAACTGGTGGAGGAGCATTCTTCAGAGCTATTGCTGATGCTGAGAATGTAAACGATGCTACAAGATTATGCTTACAATATTTTATAATCTGGACAAGACAATTATTTCCATTTCAATTTGTGTTTTTGGGTTTCCCATTTTTCATTGCTTCATTATTCTTATGGCAATTTTCTGAAACACAAGTAGTTGGTTCTGAAACAACATGGGGAACGTATCTTACATTAATGGTTGTGGGATTGCTGCTTATAAGCATGGGATTGTGGACGTATATCGAAGGATTTTATCGACGGTTTGTTCAAGGTATTAAAAACTGGAAAGTTGTTCCAGATAGTATGATAGGTTTTGTTGTCCCTGGAATTCTATTTTGGACAACTGCTCTAGAATATCTTATTAATGATGTTGTAGGATATGCGAGCTTCATTGCTATTATCCCCATAAGCGCATGGCTTTCATTAGCTTTAGGAATTGTTATACTAATTATTGGAATGGATTTCTATCTTAGAGGTGAGAAATCATATATGGAAAACTTTTCGCATCCAATGGATTATGCTCCCTTATTCTTGTATTTACAAAAGGATAGTAAGGGTAATTGGGAAATTGATGGTTTACAATTTGATTTCTTTCATTATAGGACAGTCTTTGTGCCTAAAGAAAAACTAACATTTACAGAGGAAGATACCGAAAAGACAAATCCTTGGTTTCTAATTGATAGATCATGGCATGCTTTTAGAGAATATACCAAAACAAATCTTATGATTAGAATCTTCGCAAACTTATTCGTTAACATTTTCTTATGGATCATTGTAGTAGGAGCTTACATTGTCTATATTTTGGCTAGATTTGGTTACAATCTTGGTTTTGTAAATACTATTTTGGAAGAACCCTGGTTCTTG
>JAUVZH010000143.1 GCA_030602675.1 Candidatus Heimdallarchaeota archaeon
GAGACGTGGAGATCAAAATGGAAGGATAAAGAGCTTAGCGCGGAGGAAGCAATAAAGAAGATAGTAACAGGAAACAGAGTTTTTGTAGGCTCTGGTTGTTCCGAACCGCAACTATTGATTTCTGAATTGATTAAAAAGTCAGAAAATTTAAGTGTTAGAATTTTGGAAAACTTGGAGGGATTAAAACGGGATTCTTAATTTCAGACATTATTAGTGAAATTCCAAAAAATTGGAGTATTAAAAAAATACATGAAATCGCAGAAATTAATATACAAAATATAAATAAAAATGAATTTAAAAATAAAAAAATACAGTACATCGATATCAGTTCTGTTGATGAAGGTAGATTGATTAATATAAATCCAATGCAATTTGATGATGCTCCTAAAAGAGCAAGAAGGAAAGTCAAGCTAAATGATATTATAATTTCCACTGTAAGACCAAATTTAAAACATTATTACTATTTTAGTGAAGTGGAATCAAATTTTATAGTATCAACAGGTTTTGCAGTAATATCATCAAAAATGATTAACCCAAGATATCTTTATTATTTTGTGACTTCGCAATTTTTTACTGATTATTTAACTCAATAGCTGAAACCCATGCTGGTGCATATCCTTCATTCAAACCAGAAATTATTCTTGAATCTGAAATACTTCATCCATCATTAGAGGAGCAGAAGGTAATTGCTGAATTTCTTGAGTTATTGGATGAGAAAATAGAAACAAATAGAAAACAAAACATTACGTTAGATAAAATCATAAAAAAAATTTTTCAATCACATTTTATTGATTTTAACCCATATAAAAATGAAGAATTAATTAATAGTGAAAAAGGATTAATCCCAAAAGGATGGAAAATTGCACCTATTAGTAAAATAGCTGATTATGTAAATGGTTTGCCTTTTACAAAAAAAGCTACAGCAACTGGCAAAGTTATTATTAAAATTGCAGAATTAAAAAAAGGCGTAAATAATACAACTAAATATTATAATGGAGAAGCTGATGAGAATAATATAGCTTTTTTTGGTGATATTTTATTTGCTTGGTCAGCATCTTTAAGTATATATCGATGGTTTGGAGAAACATCTGTTATTAATCAACATATATTCAAAGTCATACCCAAAAAATATCCAGAATGGTTTGTTTATTATCATCTTCATAATGCAATGCCTTGGTTTATATCGATTGCAGAAGGTAAAACAACGACAATGGGGCACATAAAAAGATCACATTTGGATGAATACAAAATTCTTGTTCCACCAATTAAAATAATTCAAGAGCTTGATACGATAGTTAATCCAATATTTGAAAAAATTGCTATTAATTATAAAGAAATGAATGTGGTTAAAAAAATTAAAGATAGCCTTTTGCCAGCTTTAATAACAGGAAAAAGAGAATTACTAAGATGAATACTGAGAGAGGTGTATAACATGAAAATATCAGAAGATGAATTGGAACTTGCTGTTTTAGAAATTTTGAAAGAGATAGGATATGAAATAATTTTAAAGACAAAAGAAAATCAATATGATATCGAAAATGAGAGAGAATCGTTTGAAGAGATTTTTTTAATGGATAGATTCATTAGATCTATATTTAAGATAAATCCCAATTTACCAAAGGATATAATTGATGAAGCAATTAGTCAAGTAAAAGTGATAAACTCGCCAAATCTATTTCTTAATAATAAAGAATTTCATAAATTAATAATTGAAGGCATTACTGTAAATTATTTTAAAGATAATGAGGAAAAATGTGATATAATAAAACTAATTGATTTTGATAATTATGAAATGAATGATTTTTTAGCAATAAATCAATTTATTGTAATAGAAAAAATGGGTGGTAATATATACAATCGCAGACCAGATATTGTTCTTTTCATAAATGGTATACCAATCGTTGTTATTGAATTAAAAAATCCTGCTGATGAAAAAACTACAATAAAACAAGCATTTAAACAAATACTAACATACAGAAAGCAAATAACTTCATTGTTCAGAACAAATGAATTAATTATAATCAGTGATGGATATGAAGCTAAAGCAGGTAGTTTATCAGCTAATTGGGAACGATTTACACCTTGGCGAACAATAGAAAGTGAAACACAGAGAAATGTTTCAATTCTGCAAATAGAAGAACTACTAAGGGGAATCATTGAACCAGAAAAATTGTTAGATTATATTCGCTTTTTCATTACATTTGAGGATGATGGAAAAGGAAATATAATCAAAAAATCAGCTGCCTATCATCAATTTTATGCAGTTAATAGAGCAGTTAAAGAAACTATAAGAGCAACTAAAGATAATGGCAATCAGAAAATTGGTGTCGTTTGGCATACTCAAGGTTCTGGTAAAAGTATAACTATGATGTTTTATACAGCCAAATTAATTCAAGAGTTAAAAAATCCAACAATCGTTGTAATTACAGATAGAAATGATTTAGATGATCAATTATTTAATACATTTGTTTTATCCAGAGATTTGCTACGACAAACACCTATACAAGCAACTGCTAGATGCTTTAATCCTAATAGACAAAGCGAAACAAAAGATAACATACAAGATTTATTGAAAACATCAGGAGGTGGAATTATTTTTACAACTATCCAAAAATTCCTACCTGAAAATGATGAAGAATATCCTCAATTATCTGATAGAAAAAACATCATAGTAATTGCAGACGAGGCTCATCGTAGCCATTATTCTTTTGAAAAATCTCTAACTAAGAAAGGTAAATTAGTAGAAGGATTTGCTAACCACTTACGAAAAGCACTTCCTAATGCTTCTTTTGTTGGTTTTACAGCAACACCTGTTGAATTAGTAGATAGAAATACAATCAATGTTTTTGGCAATTATATTAGCATTTATGATATTAGTCAAGCAATTGAAGATAAAACTACTGTACCAATTTATTATGAATCCAGACTAGCGAAAATAAAATTGAACAAAAAATTTGAAGGTAAAATCGACCCTGAATTTGATGAAATTACTGAAGAAGAAGAGGATTATGCTAAAGAGAAATTAAAATCTAAATGGTCTAAATTAGAGCAACTAGTATCTGACCCAGAACGTCTTGAAGAAGTTGCTGAAGATATTGTAAAGCATTTTGAATATCGTCTTGACGTCATTGATGGAAAAGGTATGATTATAGGTATGTCCAGAAAGATTTGCTGTAAATTATATAATGAAATAATCAAAATCAGACCTGATTGGCATTCAGATGAGGATGCAAAGGGGTTCTTAAAAGTAGTTATTAGTGGTTCTGCTAGTGATGTTCAACAAATGCAACCACATATACGTACAAAAGCTAGAAGAAAGGTTGTAGAAACTCGTATAAAGGATTCTAGCGATGATTTAAAGCTTGTAATAGTTAGAGATATGTGGCTTACTGGTTTTGATGTTCCTAGTTTACACACTATGTATGTTGATAAACCAATGCAAGGGCATAATCTTATGCAAGCTATTGCTCGAGTAAATAGAGTGTATAAAGATAAACCTGGTGGATTAATTGTAGATTATATTGGTATAGGTTATTTTCTTAAACAAGCCCTTTCAAAATATTCAAATCAAAAATCAAGAGATCAAACTGGAATACCTCAAGAAGAGGTCATAAATCTCATGAAGACATATTTCGAAATTGTTTCAGATATGTTTTATGATTTTGATTATTCGATTTTTGTTACAGGCAAACCATTACAAAGACTACAACTTTTACCAAAAGCGATGGAACATATTCTTAATCTATCAAATGAAACGCCTGAAACCGCTAAAAAGAGATTTCTTGATAATCTTGCAGCGTTAAATAAAGCATTTTCACTAGCTGTTCCACATGAAGATGCATTAGCAATTAGAGATGATCTTGCTTTCTTTCAAGCTATTCGAGCTGGATTTGTAAAGGCAACAACACCAATAAAGGAAAGAAAAGAACAGATAGATTATGCTATTAAACAGCTGGTATCTAGGGCTGTTATATCTGATGACGTTATTGATATATTTGCTTCATTGGGAATTGAAAAACCTGAATTATCTATTCTTTCAGAAGAATTTCTTGAAGAAATAAAAGGTTTAGAATATAAGAATCTTGCAATTGAAGTCCTAAATAAACTACTTAGTGACCAAATTAGAGCACGGATTAAGAAGAATCTTGTGCAATCTCGCTCATTTGAAGAGTTGCTTAAAAAGTCTATTAATAAATATATTAACAGAACTATTGAATCCGCAGCAATTCTGGAGGAATTAATTAATTTGGCAAGAAAGATGCAAGAATCTTATCAAAAAGGAGAGGAAATGGGTTTATCAGATGAAGAAGTTGCATTTTATGATGCATTAGCGACAAATAAAAGTGCAGTTGAAATAATGGGTGATGAAACCTTAAAACAAATCGCTAAAGAATTGGTTTCAGCAATTAGAAAATCAGCTACAATTGATTTTACAGTTAGAAAAAGTGTTCAAGCTAAAATGAAAGTTACTATTAGGAAATTACTAAGGAGATATAAATATCCTCCCGATCAAACTCCTCAAGCTATAAAATTAATTATGGAACAAGCTCAATTATTTGGAGAAGAATGGGCAGCTGCATAATTTTTTTTTATATTTTATCCAAATAAGCTAAATGCTCTTTTCTTTTTTTCTTTAATAGGTACTGCTTCCGAATTATTAATATAATTCTCTGCATTTTTAACCCCGTCTTCTATAAAATTCTCTGCTGAATACCTTCCTTGTCCAAGTCTTTTTTGAACATCGGAAGTATATTGATAAACTTCTGAAGCATATTCATCTTTTGGAATTGGTTCTGCAGAATCTAAATGCTGTTCTTCTTTTTTCAATTCAAACTTCTGAAACAGAAAACCTGTTGTATGAATACCCATTACTCCTTTTGTTCTTGTCATAGAGTTGCTCTTGATTGGTTTCACAAAAAACTTCCCAATATAGCATTTCAACTCAACATCATTACCTTTCTTTGAAATAATTCCTTTCTTAGCAACTTTTCTTCCATTGATAAAAATCTCAGTTGTCCAGAGATTAGTTGTGTCTTGATTTGAATACTTGATCGGAATCGTTCTTCTAATCGGTACAGCAACTTCAACAGAAATTCTAATCTCATCTTCATCAAAATACTTCTCAATAACTTCATTGCCTATTGTTAAGTAATGGAAGAATCCTTGTGTAACCTCTACCTCAGGGGTAAGGGTTGGTTCTGTTGTTGGTATTAGTCCAATATATTGCTCAATTGGTTGAAAATCTGTTTGGTCAATGATCTGATTAATATCTATCTTAGGTTCTGTTGTAAATTGTAAAGTTCCCCAAGCAGATTTTTCAGTTCCATTAACAGCTCTGAGAGCAAGTTCATATCTTGTATTCTCTGTTAATCCATCTATCATAGCATAATTCTGATAAATTGTAAACGTTTGTTGAAATGTTCCTGATTTAATGATTCCTTCATAAGAACTTCCGTTTCCTTGCCAAGTCATATAAATTGAATCATCTGTTTTGGTTACAACTTTAAAATTGTAAGGAACTAAGAGAGGAGATGAAATATCTTCAGAAGGAACATAAGTTTCTCTTGGTGATATTATAGCTTCATCTCCTTCAAGTAGAACATTTTTTGTTCTAACTTTAGAAAAAGGATTCTTAATCAAATTAGCTATTTTTTTAGGAGATTGCTGTACGTTTTGAGAAATTTGTGAATCCGTTTTAGTTGAAATAACTTCAACTGTAATTTTAACTTCTTTTTTTGTTGTTTCTATTTCTGTCATTTTTTATTCTCCATAATAATTACTTGGAGAGCAAAACACATCATTAGAGGAAACTTATGAAAAATAATTGCTCCCCAAGAAAACTAAAGGAAATTAGTAAGCTTAAGTCATTATATCAAGAATATTCTTTCTTTCAATTTCAATCGGAGATTTTCTGTTATCTCCCCCAAGAATAATCCCTTGAGTTTTTGGTATGATTTTGTTATTCTTGATTCCTTGAACTTTTGAAACAACATTTTCAATTCTAGCTTCTAATTTTGCTCTTATTCCTTTACCTTTTCCATTTTGTTTTATTCTCTGAACTCTAGTTTTTACTAGATCAGTAACATCTTGTATTAACGGCATTTTTTTTTCTCCATATCTAATAGCTTCAAAGTTATCTTATAGAGAAAAAATACTGATTAAGATTAATTAAGCATTAAGTAAAAGTCTTAAGAAAAATTATTTTTTCATAATCTCTTTACCGAGTTCATCAGCAATATATTGCATTGAAGTCTTAATATCCTTCCAACCAGCAATAGAACTTAGAGCATAAGCATCTGCTGTTCCAAAATCTTCTCGCATTTTAAACATAAACAATCTGATTGCTGTTGCCCTCAAACAATGGGGAAAGAGCTTATGTTGTAATTTCTCCTTCATAGGATTTGCTTCTTCTTTATCTAGAATCCTCTCGTATAGTCTATGAATGACTTGATAAGCTCCGTTTGGAGAATAATACATATCTAAAACACTATCTCGTTGAATCCGTTCTTCTGCAATCTTAAATGGTTTGAAATATTTTTGAAATAATTTCTTAACGGTTGAATCCATACCAATAGTTCTTTTTCCAGAAGTCCTTTTCCCTCGAGTTGATTTCATATAGTAATACCCTTTCTGTTTGTGCTTATGTTTGTGTGAATATTCAGCTCTATTACAATAAGAACACCCGCAATAATATCCGTCTTGTAAATTTATTTCTGAATCAACAAAATTGATGTCTTGTAATCGAATATGTACAAATTCAGAAATTCGACAAGCTGTGCCGAGAAGCCCTTTAACTAAAAATTCTTCTCTAT
>JAUVZH010000313.1 GCA_030602675.1 Candidatus Heimdallarchaeota archaeon
GAAGAAATTGAAGAAATGATAGGATTACAAAGATCCAATATAGAAATTCGAGACAAAGCATTATTTCAGGATAGCTACCAATATTAGTTGGTAGTTGTTTATTTTTCTAAAACCAGCTATCAAGTTTACTTTGATTATTTGAGCTTGTATTTGTATAAGATGATTTATACTCATGTAAATTATATTTTTGACGTAATTTCATTAGCTTTTTGTATAAACTTTCTTTATAGCTCTTCGGTGGAGAACGACCCTTATAATAATCTTTGAAATTTGATAAAAGCTTTGGATAAACCATTTCTATGAATTCTAGAAATCGTTTCTTTGGCGAGCTTGTCAAATACATTATGCCAGGGATGACATATTTGGGTTTAACCTTGCTAATTTCGCTAAATAACTCCTCTAAGTCTTCGTCAGAATCATTTAGAAATGGGATTATTGGCATTAATAATATGCCAACATTTATGCCAAAAGAACTCAGTTCTTCAGCAAGTTTCAGCCGTCCTTGAGTTGAAGTTGCTCTCGGTTCAATCTGTTTTCTAATTTGATCATTGATTGAAGAAATGGAAATTACTACATCAACATAAGTATCCTTTGACATTTCAGCTATGATATCAATGTCTCGAGATATCAAATTAGATTTTGTAGCTATTGTAAAAGGTACTTTGTATCTACTAAATTCCTTCAACATTTCTCGTGTTATCTGGTATTTTCTTTCAATAGGTTGATAGGGATCGCAGATCGAACCCAAATTAACTAGTTCCTTTATCCATTTTGGATTTGATAATTCTTTTCTCAATATTTGCGCTGCATTTTTCTTAATAATAATAGTTGTTTCAAAATCACTTTCTGGGTCAAGATCAAGATATCTATGAGTATATCTAGCATAACAATAGATACATGAGTGTAAGCATCCTCTGTATGGATTAGCTCCCCAATTAAATGGCAATCTCGGATTATCGATTTTATGTAGGATGCTTTTACTATTCTGCTCAATATAAGTTGTTTTCAATATCACTCACAAAAGTAAATTGTAAACTCTTTATTAAGTTAATATAACAATTCGTATTAAAAAACAGCGCTATGTCTTTTTAGCAAGTATAACATCCACAGGTAGAAACCACATATTCATCTCTTTTATTTGTTTCTTAATTTTATACATTTAAAGATAATCTCAAAATAAAGAGGTAAGATTAATTATGTACTAGAGGATTGATTACTGGAGTGAAAAAAATGTTTGAAACAATATCAACAATATTACTAATTTTAGCTTCAACCATCGATCCACAAACGCACATTATTTCATTTGCTTTCTGCCCATTTATTTTTGGTGGAACGGCAATTTACGCTATTGTTATGTGGATAAAATTAGAACCGAGTATGAAGCGTGAAATGATTTGGTCAATTTTGATTATAATACTTGCAGTTTTTGTGTTAGTATTTGTAGGATTGAACACTTTTCTTTGGCTTAATGATTTGTTATTCTACCTCTTCATGGTACTAAGATTTTCATTGCTAGTTCTATTGGCAATTTTGATGAATCCATATATTAAGTGGGCTCCTCTAAAATCGGTTTTTATTACCAAAACAGAAATAGCAAAGTGATTTTTTATATAAATTTCCACCAGATGAATGAAAAAAACAACTCAAAGTTAGAGGAAACATAATGGAAAACATAGAGATATCTTCTGAAAATAATAATAATAATTCAGAAAAGCAAAAAGCTTGGAAGAATTTTCTCAAGATGTATCTAGTGTTAGCCATTCTATTTCTAATTATGTTTGCAATGAGATCGACAGTTACAATATTGCAAGTCTATGTACCTGACATTAGTGCAACTTTTGCTATGACGGAGGGAAGAATAGCAATAATTTTTACAATTTATAATTTAACTGCAGCACTATTTTCTCTATTTGTTGGTCCTATTACAGAACGGATTGGTTATAAAGTCATAATGTATACTGGTATGATTACTTATGCTATTGCTATAGGTTTATCCGCTTTAGCTGTCCAATTTTGGATGTTAGCACTAGCTCAAGCAATTGGTGGTATTGGTGCTTCATTTTTTGGACCAGCAACCATTGCTTATGCAGGGGATTATTTTCCAAAAGAAAAAATTTCTACAGCTATTGGTTTTATTATGTCCTCATTTTATATAGCGACAATTGTTGCTGTTCCCATTAATACTTACATTGCAGAGCTATTAAATTGGCAGTGGAGTGTGGGTGTAATGGCAATTTTGAGCTTTCTTGTTTTCATTCTTATCATTATGATAGTTCCAAGAATTAAAGAGAAAAAAATTGAATCAACAGAAAGTAAAACAGATGAAAATGGACAACAAGTAGAGATTAAAGAAGAGAATAATTTGAATTACTTTGCTAGAATGAAGCTTGTTTTACGAAATAAATATGCATTAGGTACCTTCTTCATTACACTATTTCAAAGGGGAGGTTTGTTTGCTATGACAACATTACTATCAACTTGGCTGGCTAGGGATGGTTTTTGGAATGGACACTTCTTAGGATTAGACAAAAGTCAAACGGGACTTGTTCTTATGGGTACAGGAATTGCAGCTTTGATTAGTAATACTATATTTAGTTGGTTAGCAGACAAAGTTGGTAAGCGAACGATTATCTTAATGGGTACTGGTTTAACAGGTATAGCAATAACTGTCTTTCCAGTATTAGCTGAAGCTTCTCACAATCTGAATATAGCGATAATTGGTTTTATTGTTGTGAATTTCTTTGGTGGAATTTCAATGGGTAGTTATAATGCATTTGTAACTGAAGTTGCACCTAAATCTAAAGGAACAGCTGTAGCAATAAATAATACTTTTGGGCAAATTAGTCAAGCTATTGCTGTTGTTTTAATAGCTAGAGTTGTTTGGGATAGAACATTAAATTATGCTTACTGTGCTTATGTAGCTCTCGGATTCTTCATTATAGCAACAATTCTTCTTTTTATTTTTTTTAGACCTAAGAAAATATTGGAAAATGCTTCAAAAGCTAATTGATTTAATTTCAAAAAATGATGTTTAAGACGCAAAGTTATTTGATATGAAATGTTAACGTTTTTAGTAATTAAATGTCATAATCGAGGCGAAAAATTGCAGATTAAAGGTAAAGAAATTCATGAATTAAAAGTAATTCAAGAATTGACTGTTTCCTTTAAAAGTGCTAATTCATTTGATGATATATACAATGGTTGTAAGATTATTTTCGAAAAACACTTGCCCTACGATTCTATAATGATTTTTATTTTTGATTTTTTGGAAAATTTACAAATTAAAACTAAAGTAGGACTAGAAATTTCTATTGATAAAGACGATTCAAATCCTAATAAGAATAAGTTATTGAGAAGTCTCTTTAATGACAAAACCATGAGAAGCTTTCATAATTGGAAGGAAGAGAAGGAGCTTCAAAAGATATTCTTTAAATCCCCTCAATTAATGTCCGTTTCGATTATTCCATTGATGTCAAAAAACAGTATTTTAGGATTCATTACTATTGGAAATTCGACTAAATATGAATTTAGTGAAGAAGAAAATAGATTATTCCAAATTCTGAGTCAGATGATAAGTTACTATGTGGAGAATTTACTTTTTCAAGAAAATCTACTCAAACAAAATGAAGAGTTAAAAAATATTACCAGGCAAATGAGACATGATTTTGCCAATGATATTCAATCAATAACAATGGCAATAGAACTATTAATAACAACAGAGTTATCTGAAGAACAAGAGAAATTCACTAAAATTCTAAACAAAGCCAAAAATGCAGCTATTGAGAAATTACATGAACTGAAAAGGTTGAAAAATAAATTCGAAAAAAACGTAGAATTATCATTAGGTTTAACTATTGACAAATAGAATTAGTTCTATGAAACTCATCAATTAGAAGCTAAAGAAAGATTTTTTTAAGAATTTTATATGTAAAAATCCTAACTCTCAATGTATATAACAAGTTATAAACCTTAATTAACAAATATCTTGAGAACAAGCAAAAACTACAATGAGGTCACTTATATGAGTCAAGAAAGAATCGATAGCGGTACAATCATATTGGATCAAAATGGAGCAGAAATTGGTGTTATTAAGAAGATCTATTCTGAAAATTTGGCAAGGTTAGAGCTTGTAAATTCAGATTCAATCGCTATAGATACAACACTTGTAACTAATATTAGTACCTCTGGAAG
>JAUVZH010000080.1 GCA_030602675.1 Candidatus Heimdallarchaeota archaeon
CAATATTAAATCTATGTTTTCTTTTCCTAATGCTTTCCCAACTGCTTCTGCTTGATTTTTACCATAATCGGATAGTTTTATGTCCATCTGACCTCTAAATTTCGTTTCCCCAATATTCCAAGATGTTTCTCCATGCCTAACAAGAATTACTCTCATAAGTCAAAACCATCATTAACAACAGGTAATCGCCTTTATGCTATAACTTCTTCTATAGAATTACACTTTACGTTTGCAGCAAATAATAGTAAAAGTGATAGTTGCTATCAAACAATCTGCACAAACCAAAAGTTTTTGATATTATCAAATAATATAAATCGTTAGTTAAAGAAAAGTGGTTTGAACTAATGGATGCTCAGATTTCTTATAATAGCGAAAACACAGTTAAAATTTCAAAAGCGGCAATAGATAATTTACTCGAGCCAATACCAAATGAAATCTTAGTTGAGAAAGTAGCTCAAATCAAAGGTTGGAAAAGCAAAAAACCACCAATAGCTGCAAAGCAATCCAAGAGAGAATATCTGCATCAGCATTTTGGACGAAATCTTACTTTGGGTATTGTTAGAGAGCTAAGAACTTTAAGAGAGCATTCATCTATCTCTAAATTTAATTGGCAAGTGTTCTTCTGGGACAAAAGCATTGCACGCTACTTTCCGGATAAAATAAAGAAGAAATTTGAAAATGTTATTCTTGAAGTAGACTCAATGGTTAATATTGATTTATTAGCAGTAGATGAACCCTCACAAACTATTTTTATGCTCCTTGAACAATGGCAAAAAGAAATTGTTGCTGATACTTTTCTTTCGAAAATTGAAACAAAAATACCAAAATATTATCGAATCTATTTGTCAATTAAGAAAAAGATGCTCTTGATACAAGAAAGAAATGTTGTAGCAACAGAAGAATTTATCAAACTTTTTGAAACAGCATTTAATGTTAAGGTTGAAGAACTAAAAGTAAATGCTATGGTAATTCGTGAGTTTGTTAAAACTAATCCTGAAAGCCTTACAAGATTAGTAATTAAAGTTCCACAAGAAGTAACTGGTTTTAGTGGGTTATCTGAGTTGACTGTTTTAGGTGAAGATGTTATTAAAGGATCTAAGGGATTAATGGATAGGCATGAAACATCACCTATAATGGTAGGTCCATGGGTAGGTGTATCAAATTCTGATTTTGATCTTAATGTCGGAAAATCCATTAGAGTGAAATCAATTAAAAAAATGCTAGTCTTTTTTGATCTTATGAAAAGTCTTTAGCAGGTTTTTGCTAAAATCGAAATATTTTTTCTGTTTAAAGAGGTATATGCCACAAAAGTAGTATTATTATTTGATAATTTTATATTAATTATAATAGATAATAATAAATTGTATTAGTTTAAAGAATATTAACAAGAAACTTGTGAGATAAAAGGTGGCATAAAACTTGAGTGATAACTTAGATAATCTATTGGGTGACATTTATTCATCAAAGAGTCAGAGTCAAGGTGTAAAAGAATTAGCTATTTTGATAAACAATCTTTCCCAGCTTCTTCTTAAAGCAATTTCTCAATTAGAAGCTAGGGTCTTAAAATTAGAACAGCAATCTGGACGTGGTGGACCAGCACCAAGAGCTGCAAGTCCAGTAGCAGCCCCTGCACCAAAGGCTGCATCCCCATTTAGTGCACCGGCTGCACCAGTCAGAACCCCTCCCCCCCTACAAAAACCAGCTGCCACTGCCTCTACGGGACCAGGATCAGCTTCAGAAGCAGCTTCAATGTTAGGTGTGACATTAAAGAAGGCACCTACAAGTACAGCTACTACACCAGCAGCTCCAAGTCCTTCATCTAGTGATGGACCATCCTTCCTAACAGGTGTTGTAAATCCAGATGAAAGAGCTGGTACAACTCCAGGAGGAGTAAGTACTGCAGGAGGACCAAGTGCAGTAGCGCCAGATGCAGTAACACCAGATGCAGTAGCACCCGCAAGTGCGGGAGGAATAGCTGGCCCAGCAGGTGGTTTTAGAGGTGAATTAGCAGAAAAATTGGCTAGAAGACGTCAAATGGTGCAACAACAATTAGAAGATGATTTTGATGCTCCAGATTTAGCTGCTACACCAGATGAAGAAGTTGTTGAAGAAACAACTAGTAGTGAATTAAAATTAGATCTTGAAGATGAACTTAGAAGTGCATTCTCAAAAATCAAAGGTTAATTGCTGTAATGAAAAAAAAAGCAGTATGTTTAATTAGCGATGGGTTAGATTCACCTGTCGCAACTTTTCTTATTGAGCAGAAAGGCATAGAGGTAATTGGAATCAATTTTGATAATAAACCCATGGTTAAATATGCCAAAATAAAAAGAGACCAAAATCAACTGCAAGAAAATATTGCTGTTGGTCAAATTCAAAATATTGCACAAGCATTAGTTAATTCATTTATGAAACAAACAAAGTTTAAACTTTTTATTGTACCCAATGGTGAAGATTTAGAGAAGATAACAACACATTCTCATGACCCAAAAATCACATGTGTTCTTTGTAAGAGATTAATGGTTAAAAAAGCAGAAATTATAGCAAATGAAGTAAATGCTGAATACATTGCCACAGGTGAAATTCTTGGAGAACAAGCAAGTCAAACTATTGATAATCTAAAAATCATAGAGGATGCAGTAAACAGTAAAAGGTTAATCAGACCTAATATTGGTTTGAACAAAGAAGAGGTAATTACTATCGCAAGGGAGATTGGAACTTATCAATTTGCTGAATTAGCAGCAAAATATACTTGTTCTGCTGTTCCTATCAAACCAGTAACCAAGACTAATTTAGATAGAGTCTTAGTAGCTGAAGAGAAACTAGAATTACAAGATGCAATTAACTCTTGTTTTACTAATGCAAAACAGTTAGATTTTCAGAAGTTATGATTTCTTCATCTTTATTCATAGTAATAACTGATATGTTTTAATATCTTTAACAAAAAAATATTTTAAGGTTTCCCAAGTTCGTTACTACAAGCCTTTCCTACGATAATAGATTCAAGTTTATTTTAGGAGAAATCTAAAAAACTCTCATGCCGCTAAATGGTATAGAGAGAAATCTTTTTAGATTAGAATTAATATGAAGGATTCATTAAAAGAGGACGATGAATAATTGAAGGGCATAATAACAGCTTCAAAACTAGTCTCATCTCCAAAAGAGATAGCTTTTCCAGATTTAGTAATGACTGACCTTGAAGGATTTGATGGCGACAGTGGAAAAATCTTGATAGTTTATGCTTCAAATGTGAAGGCAATCTACTTCTTTTCAGTTGAATCAGAAGTTATCAAAATTGGCATTAAAATATATCCATTAACCTCCCGTATTGTAGCTAAAATAATGGCAAAAATTAACGAGTTTGCAAATAAAATAACCTATTCAACAGGTTTATGTTTAGTTGATGATGTTTGTATATGGGAAGGCTTTCTAGAGGCTCGTTATCTCACTCGCTCAATGGAAGAAGTTAAGAACCTTTTAAAGGAAATTGAAGAGGTTCAAGACGTAACTATTGAAGAAGTTCCTCATTAATTGAGGTTTTCTTTTAATTTTCTCATTTTATCTTTAGCTTTCTAGATTATTCTAGTAAGCTATGTTTACAAAGAATTTTTAAGAGTTTAATTTGATTTTTACTAAATTAACTTTAAAAGGGAATGCACCATGAATAAAACCATTAAAGATATCGGAGAAAGAGCATTACTTGATATGTTTGAAAAACTAGTTGATAGTGGCGATCTTCCTTTTAATGATGATGCAGTTGCCTTTTCAATAGACGATAAGCGTTCTCTGGTTGTCAATATTGACACTTTCGTTGCAAAGACAGATGCACCACCACAAATGACTCCTTTCCAAATGGGTAGTAAATCTGTAACTATGGCTATAAGCGATTTAGTAGCGAAAGGAATCCAACCTTTGCATGTTGTTGCTTCTGGAGCATTTCCAGAGAATTTTACAGTAGAACAAACTTTAGACCTTGTAAAGGGTATTAGGGAAACTACACACAGCTATAATGCAAAATTCCTTGGTGGGGATACTAATGCAGCTGATGATATTATTATATCAGTTGTAGCTTTAGGTTTAGGTCAACGAGAGAATCTGATTTTGCGTTCTGGTGGTCAAAAAGGCGATCTTATTTGTACTACAGGGAAATTTGGTTTAACTGGTGCAGGTTTTAAAGTGTTTCTAGAAGATTTTCCAGCAACAAAGAAGCAAAAGGAAAAGTTCAGAAAAGCAATCTATTCACCAAAGGCACGATTAAATGAAGGATTAATTTTCTCTAATTTTGGTAAGATAACCAGCAGTATTGATAGTAGTGATGGTTTAGCATGGTGTTTGAATGAGCTTTTAAGAAATAAAGAAAAATTAGGTATTATGATTAATAAACTGCCAATTGACCCTCTGGTTATTGATTTTGCTAGTGATAACGAATTAAAAGCAGAAGAATTAGCATTATTTGGAGGAGAGGAATTTGAATTGGTGTTTTCTTTAAAACCTGAAAATCTAATTTCATTAGAAGAAGAAATGGAAGTCCACAAAATAGGCAAGTTTACAGCAGAGCAAAAAGGAAAGATAATGTACAAATTCGATGATATTTTAAAAGAAATCACACCAAAAGGTTGGGAGCATTTCACTTAAGATTTTTTATTTATTTTAATGAATGGGAAAATTAAAAATAGGGTATTAATATTCCAAGCTCATGCTTCAGCTTGCAATTTCTCTACTGAAGGATTATCATCTTTGCGATCATTGTCTTGGGAGACAAGTGGCACTAGTTGGTTATGGGTTATCAAATAATGAAAGGGGAAAGATTCTAAAAAATGCTTTAGTATTGGAGCTCTTTGAAAAAGCAAAACAAGATAAAGAAGCAGCTATGATTTTACAAAATATGGCTGAAATGGGGAATATTCTAGCGAAAAACTCTTTTGAGAAAATACTTGACAAAAGTAGCGAGCATTCATTAGCTGATGGTAGAAGCTGCTATTTATGCGAAGGATTGTTTGTTAGCTTAGATGATATTGTAAAACCAATTGTTGCAAAATTAGAAAATGAAGATTACCAAAGCTTCTTGGTTGGTGCAAAATTAGCACCTGAAGTTATAGAAAGAGAAGATGATTTGAGAGGAAAATACAAAATTACTACTGGTGAGAGTATCAAATCGGAATTTACTCGAGAGATAGGAAAAAAAATAATGATCTTAACTGAAAAGGAGCCAGATTTTCATTTACCTGATATTACAATAGTTATAGATTTGGTTAGTCAAAAAACAATCCTTCAGAAAAGATCACTCTATCTTTATGGTCGTTACAATAAATTCATCAGAACAATTCCTCAAACAAGGTGGCCATGTTATGATTGTAAAGGCAAAGGATGTATAAAGTGCGATTTTACTGGAAAAAGATATCAAGTAAGCATTGAAGAATTAATTGCTGAACCTATCCTTAAAATCACAGGTGGAATTGGTTCAAAATTCCATGGTGCAGGGAGAGAAGATATTAATGCACTAATGTTAGGAAATGGTCGTCCTTTTGTTTTGGAAATACAAGAGCCCAAAATAAGATCAATTAATCTAAAAAAAGTAGAAAAAATTGTAAATAGAAAAACAAGAGGAAAGGTCAAAATCTCAAGTCTAGCTTTTTCAAATAAACGAAAGGTACAAGAAATAAAGAGTCTAGCAAAAAAAACTCGTAAAACCTATAGAGCTCTAGTAGAGCTGGATGAAACAGTTTCAGATGAACAAATAAAACAGCTTGAAAAAGAATTTAGAGCGAAGAAAATCAAGCAAAAAACACCAAAAAGAGTTCTTCATAGAAGAGCTAATCTTGAAAGACCCAAAACTGTTCATGAAGTATCTGTAAAAAGAATAAAAGAAATGGAAATTGAAGTTGAAATCTTGGGAGAAGGGGGATTATATATTAAAGAATTAATTTCTGGTGATGATGGAAGAACTATACCTAGTTTTGCTAGTATTTTAGGTTGTAAGGCATATTGTAAAAAGCTAGATGTTATTTATTTGCATCATATAGATGACTAAAAACCAATTACTCTTTTACTCTAACCAATTTTCCATATAACTAGAATATAGGTTATCCTCAACCTTTACTTCTTCAAAACCATCCGTTAAATCAGCTATTTCTCTTGCTAGTAAATGATAACATGAAGGAGCTTCTCTTCGTAAAAGAGCAGTAAAAAGAAAATCCTTACAAGAACAAAATGAATTTTCTATAACAAGATAATCTTTTTCATGACCTGAAACAACCCATCTTTCAACGCCAGACGGCGTAAATGTAAATTTCGTAATGCCTTTTGAAGCTACAAGTTCCAAAGCTTTCTGGACACGATCTCCAAATAGATCTTCTAAGCGTGTTAGGTCGGCAGGAGTTAATCTCTTATCCTTTTTCATTTTTGATAGTATTATTGGGAATACCTCAAATGATTTTGGTGAATTTGTAACCTTATCAGATTGATTCAAATGTGATTAATCTCCTGAAAGATAGGTAATGTAATTACTTAATAAACCAATCTTCTTTCATTTGGTTTATTTTTTCTCAGATTTCTGTATAGCAATAGCCTTTTCTATTGATAGTTTTCCAGCTGCAACTTTTTGTGCTAAATCTCTTGAAATAGTAACATCTCCTCTAGAATACTGTCTAGAAAGAATTTGAATTTCCTTAAGTTCTCCATCTGATGTTTTCCAAGTTTCAGGTGATTTAACACTTTCTCCTAAACGAAAAGCAATTTCCATAGCTGCTATAGCATCTTTTCCAGCAGATATTTTTAAACCGTTTTGCACACCCATGGTTATACCCTCTTTAGTATCTTGACAACTAGCAGGAGTAGTTTGCAATTCATTTACTATCTCTAAATCAACACCCTCTGGTTTTACATTTAGTAGCTCATTTAAAATTAGAACTTGTTTGTAACCACCGGTTGAACCTACTCGTATGATTGTCATTTTTGCAGGAGTGTTCTTAATCGAGGTAAGAACAAAATCTATTACTTCTTTAATATCTCTGGTCTCAAAAGCAGTTCTTAAACAACCATCAGTTATTATAGCAACACCTATTGTTAATCCAGGGTCAATACCAACTATCAATGAATCCCAGATTTTTTTCCCTTCTATACCTAATACTATTTTTGAATAGGCTCGATTTATAGTAAGTGTATCACTTTTTGTTAAAACAACTAGTTTTGAATAATTGTGCTTTTCAATCAGTTCTTCTTTTGTTGTAACAACTAAAATTGAACCCTTAGAAGGGAGTTTGCCAGGGAGAATCTGCTCAACACTAAATCCACCCTCAGTTAATCTCTCTCTTAATAAGTGACAAAGACGGAAGTTCATGATTGCTAGAGATATTAACATGAGAATCTCCTTTAATTGTCATATAGCTAAATTATATTTTAAAATTCTGTTGTTATTTTTCAATTGAAATCCCAAGGAAAATCAATAGAATTTGCTTAATGTATCAAGATTTTCTAAAAAAATAAATAAACAAAGGAGTTATTTCTTCCAAAGCAGAGCATTATATACAAGTTGGAATGATAGCATGACAAAAATTACTTACCCCTTAATATTAGTGAATTTCAAGACCTACCTACAAGGAACTGGAAAGAAGGCTTTGGAGCTTGCGAAAATCTGTGAAAAAGTTATGAATGAAACTGATATTTGTATTGCAGCAGCTATTCAAGCAGCAGATCTAAGATTGATTACTGAAAATGTAGAAATTCCTATCTTTTCTCAACATATAGATCCGATTACACCAGGAAGTAATACTGGGCACATTTTGGTAGAAACCATAAAGGAAACTGGAGCTATTGGGACTCTAATAAACCATAGTGAAAGAAAAATTAAGCTTGTAAGCATAGACAAAATTATACAGCTTGCAAAAAATTATGGTCTTTTTACTTGTGTCTGTGCTAGTACTCCTCGAATAGCAGGTGCCATAGCTGCTTTAGAACCTGATTGTTGTGCGACTGAACCTCCTGAACTTATAGGATCTGGTATATCAGTAAGCACAGCTAAACCTGAAATAATTACTGAAACCGTTGATATAATGAAGAAAATCAACCCAAATGTTGTTCCTCTTTGCGGAGCAGGAATTACGAATAGTGTTGATGTTGAAAAGGCTTTAGAACTTGGTACAAGAGGAATATTATTAGCTTCAGGTGTTGTAAAATCATCCAATCCTGAAAAAGTTTTAATGGAAATGGCAATTATCTCCAAGAAATTTCTGTAAAAAAAATTCTGAAAAATTATGAAGATAGGAAAATATCTATATAGAAGAAAAAGAAAATAGAGGAAAATCAAGCAAAGACAATAATGAAATTAAAGAGAACAACAAAGCAAATATTTGGATAATATTTGTCTTTATTTATTCCTTTAATAAATTAAATCTAGGGAGACTTTCAATTGCCAAAAGAAATTACTGTAAAAGTTCCAAATAAACTTGCTGAATTTATTGATAAATTAACGGAACAGGGTTACTTCGATTCTAGAAATGATTTTGCCAGATGCTCTATGGAAATAATTGCACAATTATACGGCTTAGCAAAAACATCAAAAGGTGGCAAATCCTTATTGGATATTCTATCTGATAATGGTAAAGTATCCACCACAAGTAAGACTGCTGAAAAAGTAGCAACATTGCCTAAAGGACCTTCACCTACAGCAATTGTTGTAAAAGCTGAAGCTTTAAATGCTCAAGAATATGATCTAATTGATCTCTTCACTGGAGGTACTTTTGAGTATGAGGATGCTTTACATGCCAAATATACCATGGAATTGATGAAACAAGCAAAAGCTCCATTACCAAAAGATCAATTCATAAAACTACTTGAAGGATTAGTAGCAAAAGGGAAACTCGAACGAGGAGAGCATAGCGGTAAAGTAATTTGGAAAATTATTGACAGATACTAATTTCTATTATGAAATCAACATTAGGTTATTTCAAGTATAGAAATATCTACACTTGTTATTCCTTCAATTGAGAGAATTTCTTT
>JAUVZH010000038.1 GCA_030602675.1 Candidatus Heimdallarchaeota archaeon
CAAATATCTACTAAAATCAAGACTTGGAGTAAATGTTGCTCAATTGCAGAAGCTATTTGAGACGAATAATATCCTGATTTCAGATGATAAAGCGAAAAATGATTTTCTAAGTAGGATTGAATATCGTGCAAGAAGACGAAAAATACTAACTTATGATTTGTATATGCGTAGCTATTCACCTAGAAGCTCTGATGTATTAGTTTTTGAAATACCATCAGTAGCAAAACATGAAGAAAAACTTCTCTCTGATACAATAGAGAAATTACGTGTTTTTTGTTTCTTAGGACAAATAACAATTGCTAATAGAGATGTCTTTATAATCCCAGGAATTTCTCATGAACATCCTGTCAAAGATATGATTAAACAAAAAATAGATGAAAATGGTCTAATTTCACACTTCTATACAATAAATCTGAATAAAGGGAAATTTGTTCCTCTTCAAGATTTATTCAACTATGAAGAACAGAAATGGAAAACAGCATAGTATGATGCATATTTTTTATCGAAAACCCCTAAAAAACACTAAAATTCTTTGTAGATTCTCCAAGGTCATCTTCCACTGGAAAAAGAATTTCTCTAAGGAATAAGAAAATTAATCTTAGAACGTTCTAAATGACTTTTTTTATGTTTTAATCACTCCATTTTTTTTGTCAGAAGTAAAAAAAGAGTCTATTGTATAGTATAACATGAGACAAAATAAGCGTTGTCGGAGAATTAAACCCCATTATAGATTAAAGGAGAAGATAAGAAATGTGCAAAATCATGATTGTGGAAGACAATCGACACATAAGAAAGCTATTCAAAAGCATCCTATTAAAGAGGGGATACGAAATAATTGATGTAGAAGATGGGGAGAAGGCGATACGTATCTATGATAGCTTAGAAAAGAAACCGGAGATTATAGTAGTAGATTACAGATTGCCAAAATTAAATGGGTTAGAACTTACACATGAAATTCTTACGAGAGATCCATCTTCTAGAATCCTTATGATTACAGGAGATCCTCGAATAAATAAAACTGCTATCCAAGAGAGTGGAATTATTTTTAAAATGAAGCCAATTAAAACGAAAGAGCTCATTACAGAGATCGATCTTTTAAACACGGAAATAGAATCACACCGAGTTGGAGATGGCTTCCCACAGACGTCAGGAAAAAATAGGATACTTGTCCGGAAAAATGAAATTGGATTTGAATTAGAAAATTAGCAATGAGTGAAAAGAAAATTACCCTGCAAGTTATGGTTGATCTTGAGGGTAATTCTTCACTCGTTGAAGAAAAATATTGTATCCTCGGAAATAGGATAAATTAGAATATCTTTCGATTGAGAAAACAAAAAAAATGTTCAGGAAAAGATATAGGAAAGTGATTAAAATACAAATGTCTAAACTAATACGCTCAAAAAGCTCGAGAAAATTAGAAGTAGAATTATTGCCATCAACAGTAAAATCCAAATCTCTTTTTCAAATTTATAACAAGAAAAGACGTCTTGATGAATGGAAGGAAATTAAAGACGAATTACTACGTAGAGAAGGTAACAAATGTTGGATTTGCGGTAAAAAAAGTATTCATTTACATGTCAGTGAATTTTGGGATTTCGATGATAAGAACCGAATTATGATTTTAACTGAAATCCATCATGTATGTGATATGTGTCATAAAATAAAACGTACTGATTTCTGGTTTTTCACAGATTATGGAAAAGAACAACTAAAACAGCTTGGTTTATCGAATGAGGATTTCATAAAACATTACTGTAAAGTAAACAAATGTAAACTGAAGGATTTTGGTAAGAATTGGCGAAAAGCCATTGACACTTGGAAAGAAAGAAGTAGGTTTGATTGGCAACAAGATTATGGTGAATTTATCTCAATTCATTAACTACTAAAAATACCGAGCGTGAATAAAAATGACTAAACATAAAAAATCGTGTATTAAAACTGAAAAAGAAAATGCTTATGAAAAAGTGACTATGAACTTATTTGAAGGTTTAGAAGGAACAGGTTTAGAATAAGTAAACAAAATACAGAAGATGAGCAGTACATATGAAGAGAAATAACCAAGAATTGTTTGACTCAATATTACGAATTCTAGTAGATTCCTTTGGTGAATTAGAATTCGATGATCATGAATTCGAATATGTTCTAATTAGTTTTGGTTATGATGATACTGGAATTTTTTGATAAAGTGTATTTTTATCAGAAAATAAAGAAATCTATCAGGTGATACCTTGAAAAATACTGATTTAAAAGAACAAATAAGAATAATCTTACAAAAAAGATTAGATGCAATTAGCAGTGAATTTGACGATTACTTATGCTATAGAAAGTATGGTGTAGAAAGATTTCTTTCAGAAGGATTTCAACCAACTGACGAGGATTTTAAAGTTAGAAAAAGTATAGTAGAAGAACAATTAGCTGCTGCTGGTACTGAAATTGAAAAAATGGGTGAAGATTTCAAACCTATCCTAAAGGAAATAGCTGAGAAAGATTCAAATCCAGATGTAAGAGATTGGGCAAGTAAATTACTTTGAATTAACTTTTTTTTCTTTATTTTAAAATCTGTTATTTCTTTCATTCCATCCATCATTACGTTTGAATTTCAATCAAATTATAATTTAGATTTGTCCTCAAAGCTTCTCACAAATTGCTGCTCAACTTAGTAGTACGTGCCAAGGAAAGGTTTCTGACTTAGTAATTGTTGTAGGATAAAGACAGTGTTTGGAAAACCTATTCTTAGCTTCTGAAGATTAAGCGATGGATAAGACGTTGCAAGCCATTGATATAAAATATTATGTGAGTAAGTTTCTATATGTATAAGTGGGACAGGTGCTACTGTTTCAATAGTCTTAATTGTGTCTTCTACTGCCTTCATTTTCCACTCGATTAATACTTGATCAAGACATCTTTTTAATCGAGATTTAGCTGTTTCGTCGAGAATAGTATAAATAAGTACTAGGATGAGAATAGGGGCAACAATCGATATAGGACCACCCACAATTACTAATATTATTCGACTTCCATCTATAGGATTTGTAAAGGTAAATCCAAGTATCCAAATCAAAATAAACCCGCCAATAAAAGCTAAGACATAATAGCCTTTCTGCGAGCGATTCTTGTATTGTTTTACTAATTTCCCTAAATTCTCAGACATCGTTCTCTCATTAGTATTTAATTATTACTAGATAAATTATCTGTATGATTTCAGCGAGAGAATTACAAAAGAAAAATCTTAATCAGAGAGTAGAAGACACTACTAATCATGTATCATACAAATAATATTGCTTATGTTGGACTATGCTCATAAAATAATTCTGTTTTTCCTTATAACAAGAGTTTCTTCTATAAATAAAAAAAGAATTCAAAATGGATATCAAAAATAGAATATTGAAGGGAAATCCCTTCTCTAGTTATTTGAATAGTTTACTTCACTATCCATCATGTATTCCATCACTTAAGATTTCAAAAATGGTCTCAACTTCTGGAAGATTTGGTGAGTCAACAATTCGAGCAACACGTTTTGTTTGTTTAGATTTTCGCAGGTAAACCCTGGTTGTACAAGAATGAGCAACAATGTGACCGCCTATTGGTGCAGTCGGATCTCCGAAGAAGAAGTCAGGACGAGCCATAACTTGGTTTGTTACCAATATTGCTACATGATGCATTTCAGATAATTTCAACAAGAAGTGAATATGTTGGTTCAAATGCTGTTGACGAGAAGCTAAAGTTCCTCTACCGATATATTCTGCCCTAAAGTGTGATGTAAGTGAATCGACCACAACCAGTCTAATATTTTTTTCTCGAGCAATTACACTAACGTCTCGAGCCAAATTTGCTTGATGATCAGAAGTATATGCTCTACCAACAGTGATATTTTGAAGTGTTTGCTGAGGGTCAAGACCAAATCGTTCTGCCATTTCTACGATTCTTTCAGGTCTGAATGTTCCTTCTGTATCAATATACGCTGCATTTCCTTCTAAACCACCTTGTTCTCTTGGAAGCTGGACTGTCACACATAATTGATGAGCAATTTGTGTTTTACCTGTACGATATTCACCGTAGAGCTCAGTAATGCTGCCTGTTTCAATTCCACCGCCAAAAAGTTCATCAAGATTATCAGAACCAGTAGTTACTCTCTCAAGACCAAGTCGTTCAGTATAGAGAGTATCTGCTGTACTAAATGTCAATCCAACTTGTTCTTGACACATTTTAATGAGCTTAGCAGCTGTTTTTTCGCCCAAATCAGCATTATCAACTAATTCTTTTATACTAGAAAGTGCAATCGATCTAATTGATACTAAACCCGCTTCCTTTAGCTTGTGGCCAGTAGCAGGTCCAACTCCCGGAAGATCTTGAACAGGAATTTCTTTTTTATCGTCTCTAGAAATGGCATCGAAATAGCCACCCTCGAATGTTGCCCATGCAGGAGTTTCTTTTGGTTTTTCTTCCTCTTCATCTTTTTTCTTCTTTGTAGCTTTCGTACCTTTCTTTGGCTTCTCTTCTACATCTTCAGCTTTTGCTTTGGTAGTCTTCGCTTTTTTATCGTCATCTTCCAAAACACTTTGATAAGCGTCTTCGACCAGTTCATCTAGGGGAGTTTGTTTCTCTTCCTTTTTCTTAGTGGATGTCTTTTTCTTAGGAGCATCCTTTTCCTCTTTCTTTTTTGACATTTTTTTTTCTCCTGAAATAACTCAAAGACCTAAATCAATATGATTCTTTCGTTTCTTAGGAGATAGAAAAGTCATCATCTAATATAAATCCTTTACTTTGCTTGTGTTTAAGTTTCGCTTTAGGTTTCTGAAATATTTCTAAGTTAAGCTAAATGCACTTAGTATTAAAAGCGCTTCTGTGAGGGTTGACCGAAAGTATTCCCTGTAAAGAAAGGAGTTTTCCTTTGAAAAAAGAGGAAAAATCATTTAGAGAAAGAAGTTTAGAATAGTACTGAAAAAAGAATTTATGACGTGAAAATGAAATAAGGTGAGAAATTTGACTGGAATTGATTCAGATGCTAGGATAGTAATTGCTGAAGGAATTACAAACGAATTTACTGATTTAGTTCAAAATAAACGAATACCGCTTACACTTAATCGTCAAAAAATACTCTCAAGACTATCTGAGATAAGAAGTAAACTAATGGCGTTA
The DNA here is from genome assembly GCA_030602675.1 of Candidatus Heimdallarchaeota archaeon. GTDB lineage: Archaea > Asgardarchaeota > Heimdallarchaeia > JABLTI01 > JABLTI01 > JABLTI01. The sequence goes on from JAUVZH010000038.1 coordinate 5,140, forward strand.
AAGTGGGGTTATAAGCCTCTTGAGCAAATTCTACTTTCAAAAGAATTGAGAGATATTGAGATTTTTGCTAAGGATATATTCGATTCATTTCCTGAAAGATGGGAAGAAATACTTTCATCAAGAGGAATGGAAGGAAAATTATCAGTAGCCAATTTGCTATTCATAAGGAACTTCTTCTACACAATGAGAGAAAGATTAACGAAAGGACTATCTGATGATTATGCTGATACAATTGACATTCTATGTGGAGAGATATTATCTGTAGATCAATTAGATACCAAAAATTGGAAATGCTTAGTTACAGATGGAGTAGCTAGATATAATGTAGCAACAAATATTGCTGGTTTAAAGAAAGGTGACATTTTACCTATTGCTAAATTACCTCCTCAAATAATTCATGGGGTTTTATCCGAAGGGATGTTTATTGACTCAAAAGAATTCACTAAAGATGATGTTGGTAAAAGACCGGAATTGTCTGACAAAGAACTAGGACAAGCAAGAGGATTACTAGAAAGACAATATGTCAGTAAGAAATAACAAGTATATAGAAATTAAAATTGAAGTTTTTTTAATCCTTCAGTTTCTCGAGAAATTCATTAATCAATTTTGCATTGATAGTTCCTTTTACTCTATCACCATTTTCGCAAACAGCACCACGAATGCCAACAATATCTGGTTTCAAATCTTTTAGAATAGGGATATGCTTTAAACCAATCGATCCACCTAAAGCAACACCTAGCTTCTTCTTTCTAGCAGAAGATACGAATTTTTTCAAATCACTAATTTCTAGAAGGTCAAAAAGTGATTTACCATTCATTTTATTATAAGTATCAATCATAACATAATCACTAGAAGATTCAAGAGCAACTTTTGGAATGGATAGTGGATCAATAGAACCAATACTCTTACCTTCAGCATAACCAGCAGCAACAACAGCAATTGGAAGGTTAAGTTCATCTCGAGTTCTAGTAACAGCACACATGATTTCTACTGCTTCATTTGTATTCTTGACACCGAATAAACCCACTTTGACAAAAGAAGCTCCAGCATTTGCTGCACCAAGAGCAGCAAGAGCAACGGTACCAGGTTTGAAAGGAACATCACCAATTGTAGCGCTAATAGGTATGTGACTAGGAACATTAGTACGGATTTCTTTGATTACCCAAGGGAAATTAGCACCTAAGGAACCTTCTGCAGGGTTCTTGACATCGATGATGTCTGCGTTTCCTCTAACACATTCCAAAGCTTCTGATAGTGTTTGAGGGGAAACAAGTAGATGCAAGATTCCTAAACCGTCCTAACGATGTTAATCTTTAGTAATAATGCTAAATGAAAAATTCTTCGCTAAGACTAATAAAACCTATCTAAGTAATAAAAGAAAAATATAGTGAGAATTTGAATAATTCTCAATTATTTATACCAACTACCACCATTCATAAACAAGAAGGCGTTCATAGTTGCCGTTGTTGCTTGACCTGTAGAAACGGTAAGTTGCTTTTGTCCACCTGTGATATCTCCTGCAGCGTAAATGCCTTCAATGTTGGTTTGCATCTTCTTGTCAACAATAATGTAGCCATTTTCATCGAGTTCAATACCAATTTCTGTTGCAAGTTTATTATTAGGATCATAACCAATAGAAATGAAAACACCACTGACTGGAACCTCTGTTACTTCATCTGTTTTTACATTTGCTAATTTAAGACCTGTGACCTTTTTCCCATCACCAAGAATTTCCTTAATAATAGAGTTCCAATAGAATTGGATGCCTGCTTTTTCAATCTGTTTGATATAAGCATGTTCAGCTCGCAATTTATCTCTGCGGTGAATCATATGAAGCTCAGGTGTTAGTTTAGCAAGATGCAAAGCTTCAATTGCAGCAGAATTGCCACCGCCAACAACTACAACCTTTCGATTTCTGAAAAAGCTCCCATCGCAAGTTGCGCACCAAGAAATACCTCTTCCAGAATATTTCTCTTCACCTGGTATGCCTAATTTTCTATGACTACTACCTGTCGTAAAAACAATTGTTTTGGTTTTGTATTGCTCTCCTGTATTCAAAGTAATTATTTTCTCATCTGGATCAAGCGCTGTAATACTGATTAATTCTTTTATTTCTGCACCAAAAAAGGTACTTTGCTGTTTGTATCTTGCAGTAAGATCAGTTCCTTTTATTGGTTCCATTCCAGGAAAATTTTCAATTAATGGCGAAATTGCCATAGCTCCCCCGACTAATTGCTTTTCCAAAATTAGTGTTTTTAACCCATAACGTCCTCCGTATAATCCAACTGTTAGACCTGCTGGTCCACCACCAATAGCAATAATATCGTACTCTTGCATTTTTATCTAATAATTGAATTACATAATTAGTTTAAAACAATTTGCTCTCAATTCTAAGAAGAAAGAGTCGAATCATTTTAGAAAATAAGTGAACTAATTGTACTTTGTTAATAATTTCTATAGGAAGTACGGTTTATCTCTTCGTTTTGCTTTTATGGTTTCTTCTAGTTGATTTGCTAACTCCGTTGCTGAAATATCTGAGAGTGATAATAGTATTTCTCTTTCGAGATTATGCAAAGCTATCATTGCGTTTTTCTCTAAATCACTTAGAATATCTGAAAACATTTTTGCTAATTGCATTTGATTGTATTCTTCACAGATGCTTATGTAATAACTTGGCAAATCTAGGAAATTAAGGAATGCTTTCGTGCTACTCTTGAATCTTCTAGCAATTGTTAATAACATAAGTTTGTGCCCTATTGTGAACTCCTCTAGCTTTTGTTCTGTTATACAGAAATCTGTCAGAGATTTATTTACAGCTCGTACATGTTCTGGGATTATTGTTATGGAATGATTTTTCTGAGCAAGTGTATCAGCTTTATCTACTAAGTCTAATGATAAATGCATGTTGCCTTGCGATACCATAGCTATGAACCAAATAGTTTCTTCAACAATTTTCTTCTTGATATTCTTCTTAATGTAATCATTAATTAGATTGAAAGTTTGCTGAGCTGAATTAGGCTCGAAAGGAATAACATCAGTTACGATCTTTCTAAAAACGCTTCTGTCCAATTCTGCAAGAAATTCAATTTCATGAGCAACTAAGATTTGGGAGAAAAGATTGGGTTCGTCTTTTGATTTTCCTTCTGAAAATCTCTGAAAACCATAGATGAGCGAATTAACTTCTTCTGGTTCTTTTTTTACTAATGAATCAATATTATCGAAAATTATTATCAAGTGTTCTTTTTGTGCATAAAGAATGTCAGCCAAAATGTATTGTAGCTCTGCTGTTTGACATTCATCTGCATTAGCATAAAAGAAAGGATCTATTTTTTGAATTATTTCTAAAACAACAGTTTTTGAAGTGTTGTGCTTAGCGCAATCAATGTTTATGCAGTTAAGGCGAACATCTGTTTCATGATTAACAATACGTCTGTTCTGAATTCTAGCTTGAAAATTATCTAAAACAAATGATTTGCCAGACCCTGGAGGACCAATTAGAATTACTCGGGCAATAGCTTCGCCAGGATTAGTGAGAACTCGTCGAAACGAAGTCAATAATTCATCAAACTCAAAATCACGATATTGAAACTCTTCACTAGGAGAAGGAGGCTTGCGAGAGCTTATTTTCGGTATCATTTTTGACCCTCTAATGGATAATTCTAATCCTTGAGGAAGTGATTATATTCCATACGCAACTGAAACTAATCATCCAAAAAATAGTTTAGAGGGAGCTATAAAAATACCTCTAAAATGAGTAACGGGATTTAAATTGTTAATTTGGAAACCTTTATTCAATAAATAATACCTCATAAAATCAGAACATGATTTGATATTTAATAGATCAATATGGTGAGAAACAATGAGCAGTGAAAGCAAAAAGAAAGATGAAACAGCACAAAAAGTAGAGCAATGCACAACATTTTCGTTTACACCAGATAGCACAGTTATAGCTACTGGTTATGATTCAGGAACAATCAGACTTTGGAATATTAATTCAGATAAAGAGATGTTAGTGTTAAAGGGACATAAAGACAAAATTACTTCCATTGTTTTCTCTAATGATGGAAAAATATTCGCCTCAGGATCTTCTGATAGAAGAATAATCATCTGGGATGCTTTTCAAGGACATATTCTCAAAATAATTAAGGGGTACTGGGGATCAGTAAATAGTTTAGCTTTCAGAAAAGATGATAAAATATTGGCCTCAGCAACAGCTGATAATCGTATTCGATTATGGGATTTAAAGAGAAAATGGAAGAAGACCCAAGAACTAAAGCAACACTCAGATACTATTACTAAGATAGAATTTTCACCTAACGCGAATTTCTTAGCATCATCATCACTAGATCATATGGTAATGCTTTGGAAGGTAGCTAACGGAAAAAAGATCGGTGAGTTAAAAGGACATTTTAGTTCAGTAACCGATTTAGTTTACAGCCCAGATGGAAAAATATTGGTAACAAGTTCAAGTGATGGTTCAATAAAACTCTGGGATGTTGAGAAGTTAAAAGAAATCAGAAGAATCGCTGCAGTAAATACTGTATTTACTTCAATTGCTTATCACCCAAAGAAGAAAGTGATTGCAAGTGGCTCATCTGATAACATAGTAAGACTCTGGGATATTAAGAATGCTAATGAAATTAAAGCAATCGAGAAACATAAGGAAACAATCACAAAAGTAGCATTTAGTCCAGATGGGTCAATACTCGTCTCATTGGCTGCAGACGGCAAGGTAAAAGTTTGGAATGTCGATGATATTCTCGCAGAAGCTGATACAAGTTTTTTGGCTCGAGCAAAGAAAGCATTAGACATTGATAATGTCAAACGTATTGTTTCTAATCTGTGGGATAAATCAATAGGAAGAATAGTTGAACCACAAGAAGAAAAAGTACCAGTTACTGACAATGAAGAACTTAGAATGAAAATGACTCAAGAATTACCTGAGCTTATCTCCTTGATGAACGAAAAAGAGGAATTGAAGGTAGCTGATGTCCAAAGTAGGTATAATTGTAGCAAAACGACAGTTGAGGATGTAATTATTGTACTTCTTGAAGAAAATAAAATCAGTGGCACATTCAATACTTTTACTGGTATCTTTACAGTTCAACATGAAAAGGATAATTCCTCTCGAGAAGAAAGCTTACCTGAAATTAGCGTAGATTATGCTCGAACTTGCTTTTTCTGTGGCGAACCAATAAATGAATCGATGACTACTTGTCCAGCTTGTAATGAAGAACTTGCAAGATGCCCTGTCTGTAAATTAACAATAGATTTCGATGATGAGTTAGGAGTTTGTATTTACTGTGGAATTAAAGGACATCTAAGTCATATGAAAGAAGCAGTAAAAGTTACAGGTGCATGCCCAGTATGTAGAAAAAATATTGATTGGTATACAGAAATAACTGAATTTAAAAGAACACCAAGAAAAAGTATATGAGGATTTTACATCCTCTAATTAATTTTTTTTATTCACATCTTTTTTAATTGCCAATTCTTAATCTTTTCACTAACGTCTCTGACAGTTGCTTTAATGATTTTATCGCCTTTTTTAATGCTGTTAACAACTTCCATGCCTTTAATCGTTTGACCGAAAACAGTGTGATTGCGATTAAGATGTTTGGTTTTCTCTTCATCTGTGACGACAAAGAATTGTGAACCGCCAGTATTTCTTCCAGCATGAGCCATGCTTAAAGCTCCGAGCTTGTGTTCTTGCTTTGGGGCATCTACTTCACAAGGAATTCTATAACCCGGACCACCAGAACCAGTGCCTTTAGGATCTCCACCTTGGATTACAAATTTAGGAATTACTCTGTGGAATGTAATGCCATCGTAAAATCCTTTTTCAATTAAACTAACAAAGCTCTTGACAGTGTTAGGTGTTTCTTCATCGAATAATTCTATCTCAATTATTCCTTTTTCTGTTTCAAGTGTTGCAATAGTCATAATTTCCACTCAAAGTTTCGTTATAATTTCACAAGCGAATGCTTTATGAAAAAAGTCTTTTGGTTTAACTGTTAATGTTTGAATACAAAGCAAGAATTTTTGTGGAAAAAGTTCAAGATATAATTCAGCTTCCAAACAAAAATTCCCAAATAGCTACCCTTTTAATACAAAGCTGTCAATTCTAATTCATATATTATTTTGAGGTTGAAAACATAATGAAAAAAGCACTTAGAGTAATTCTACCTGTTTTAATGATAGGTATTGTTTTCTCTAGTCAAAATGTCCATGGTGACTATTTAGTTACTGTCGGATCTATCTTCAACTACGATGTTGTAGAATCAGATATGTCTGTAACATTCGGAGTAAATACTGCATCTGGAACTGGATTTGAAGTTGCAAATACCACTTTTGCTGCAGGAACAACAGTAGAGCTCAATGTTACAGCCGTTGATTCCCTTGGTGTGGATTATAATCTCACTGCAGGAGCCTTTACTGAAGAGAAATCAACAAGCGTTTGGGATTCTTTAGGTATGGTTTTTCTCACAATCTTTCCACTGTTTGTATCTTTGGGAATAGCTACGACTGAGTGGGATCAAAATGCAACTGAAGATACCCATGCAGGACTATTACTGGTTCCATTTTTAGATGTTGATAACTCATCCTGGAAACCATGGAGCATCTGGGCTGATATGGCTGATTCTATTCATGCAAATGGTACTACAGCTATGGAAAACATTACTACATCTTTAGTTTGGGATGCAACATATGATAACACATCAACAGATTTCATCTTTGAAACTCACTTAAGTGGAGAAATAGCTGATTTAGTAAATAACTCAGGTTCTCTAACACAAGTTAATCTTACAATCGAACACAGATACCAATTTGCCTATACAATAGCTACTGGTGTTATGCTTGGAATGCGTATGGTCGGTGAAGTTACTGGATTTGTGAATGGAACGATATTTGAAATGAAATACAATTATCTAACAGAAAAAG
>JAUVZH010000329.1 GCA_030602675.1 Candidatus Heimdallarchaeota archaeon
TGGGAAGAAATTGACAATATAACATCTCAACCTAATATTATTGCTGTTTTAGCTATTGAAAGGCATAAGGATTGTTGGTTACAAATACATCCCAAATATAGATTTTATGAAGAAGAAATCATTCTTTGGATAGAAGAACAAAGGAAGAAAACCAGAAGAGCATCAGAAAAACCAGAACTAAATTTTTATGTTTTAGGAACTGATACAAAACGGATTAATTTGCTGACAAAACTTGATTATAAAAATCTTGGATTTGATGAGTACAATCGAAATAGACCATTAGAATTACCTGTTTCAAATTACGATCTTCCTGATGGGTTTCTTATTAGAAATGTAAATATAACAAAGGATTTTGTTAAATACCGAGAAGTTATTTGCTCAGTTTTTCCACATTGTAGTAAAATGACAGAGAGAATATTTGAAATATATACTTCAGCTTCTTTCTACAATGAAAAATTAGACATTATAGCAGTTGCACCTAATGGTGATTTTGCAGCATTTTGTACAGTTAGACTAGATCCGAAAAGCAAAATTGTAGAACTAGAACCTGTAGGAACACATCCAAAATATAGAAGACTAGGATTAGCAAAAGCGGTAATAAATGAAGCATTGATACGATTAAGAAAACATAATCCCTCAGTAATTTGCATACCCGGAGCTGCAGCAACAGAAGGAGCTAATCGTCTTTATGATTCTCTTGGATTTACAGAAAAAGTAGAAGTTAATTATTGGCAAAAGAAATTTTAGTCAATTTTTCTCAAAATTCGAAAAAATTCTCCTATATTAATATAACTAAAAGTCACAAGACGTGACCTCACTAATTGTGGTCTCAACTTGAGTCTTCGAATAGTGAATTCCTCTTTTAAACTTAGAAATCATCTTTATCTTGGCAAATAAAGGTGATACACATGTATGCTTTAGAAGCTAAAGGTGTAAAGAAGACATATAAAAGCAGAAAGAAAGAGACAGAAGCATTAAAGGGATTGAATTTACAGGTAAAGGAAGGAGAGATATTCGGTATTCTGGGACCAAATGGTGCTGGAAAAACAACATTCATTAAAATTTGTTCAACTCTCTTAGGAAAAACTGATGGAGAAGTCAAAGTTCTCGGATTAGATGTCGTAAAGGAAGAAAAAGAAATTCGTAAAAGAATTGGATACATAGGTCAAGATTCTGAAAGATCAACATATGCACGATTAACGGGTAAAGAAAACTTAGAATTTTTTGCTGCTCTTTATAATATGAGCAAAGATGATTTTGCCAAACAACTTGAGGAATTCAAAAAAACTTATGATAATCATGAGATTTTCGACAAAGAAGTTATGAGACTTTCTGGAGGTCAAAAACAAGCAATTGTTGTCATGAGGGGATTTTTACACAATCCTGATTTGGTTTTTGCTGATGAAATCAGTAAAGGACTTGATCCGATTGCTGCTAAGAAAATCCGTAGCTTTGTGAAAGATTATGCAAAGAAAAAAGGAAAAACAATCATAATGACCTCTCAGATTATGTCTGAAATAGAGGAATTATGTGATCGTGTAGCCATTATTTTTGAAGGAAAAGTTGTTGCTGTTGATACTCCACAAAATCTAATGGATGATGTTAATATTCAGCTATTAGAATTACGTTTAAGATCAACTGAAACAGCTACTCCAGAATTTTTACAGGAAATAGCTACACTTGATTCAGTAAAAGAAGTGAAACAAGAAAACGGTTACTTACGTATGCCTGTAAGTGACAGTTCTCAAGCTTTTGAATCTGTAATGGAAATTTGTAGAAAATATAACATTAATCCAGTCATTTCTTATAGAACAGCTACTTTAGAGGACGTTTTTCTAAAATACTGTGATAAAAAGGTTGATTTGGAGGCTTAGATTTGTCAGTTCAAAATATCAAAGTGGCATTTAGCAGTTCACTCAGAGTTGTTGGAAAAGGCATTTGGCGAGATCTAGTGAACATTAGAAGATATAAGCTAAGGCTAATTGGTTGGTTATTGAATATGTCAATTGGTCTAGGCGCAGCCTATATCTTTGGCTTTATACTTAATTTCAATCCAATAACAACAACAGAAACCGGAATTCTAAGCAACCAAGTTTTTGTGTTCTTTGCAGGTGGAATTGCATTAAGTACCTTCAGTGATACAGCATTATGGGCTCCTCTAGGACGTGTGGAGCAAGATATACATTATGGAACTTTAGAAGCAGTATTTGTTTCACCTACAAGTAGAATCGCTTATCTACTCTCACCTATATTATCAGATTCAATTTTGAATCTTTTATTCTTCATTCCATCATATGTGATAATATTAGGTGTTCATGGATCATTAACAAATTTCTATATCGTTGGTACGACATTACTAATTGTTTTATTAACTATCGTTAGTATGATTGCATTTGGACTCTTTTTTGCTATGTTGGCAATTTTAATCAGGAGAATACAACCAATTGCAATATTTTTGGCTAATATATTTCAATTCATTTGTGGAGCATTTGTTCCAGTTCAAGCATTCATTGGAATGAATCAAACAGGAGGAACTATTCTCAAATATTTTGCACAAATTTTCCCCTATACCTACTGTTATGATTTATTCAGATATTTCATGTTTGGTTCAGGATATACTACTCTTTTTCCAGTATGGATAGAGTTTGTACTACTAGCAGTATCATCGTTGCTTTTTGTAGTACTAGCTTATTTTCTGCTTAAGCGAGTTGAAAAGAAAGCCAAAGATACAGGATTAGCAATTCTTTAGGAGGATAATGAAATGAGTATACAATATAATTCAAGAGTAATCTACAAAGGTGTTTGGCGAGATCTAAAGACCTATGTAAGATATAGAGCTTTTTTCATGGGCATGTTTTTAGAAATCATTTCATTAACCCTTGGTTTTGCTATAATTGGAGGAGCATACTACTTCAGTCCAGAAGTATTGGCATTAATTGGTCTTTCTGAAAATGATCTTTTTATCTTCATGATGACAGGAGCTATTGTTCAAATGTTTTCGAGTATAGCAACTTGGGCACCACTCAATAGAATAGAAGAAGATATTCATTATGGTACACTAGAGGCTGTGTTTGTTACACCTTCAACAAGATTAGGATACTTACTATCGTCATCTATAGCTAGATCGATTATTAGCCTCATATTCTTTATACCACTTTATATTCTAACATTATGGTTAGCTGGAGTTTTAACAAATCTTACAGTGATTGGTTTTACTTTAATGGTTGCACTAATTGCCATGATTTCAAATGTTGCCGTTGGCTTATATTTTGGTATGTTAGCGATTCTCTATAGACAAGCTAGAATATTTGTTTCAATGACACATCAATTAATTCAATTCCTATTTGGAGCATTTCTACCTGTTCAAGGTTTTATGGTGCTCAATAAAGGATTTGGAACAGCTATGAAATACATAACCCTAGCCTTTCCTTTCACTTACAATTTTGATTTAATGCGTCATTTTATTTTTGGTGACAAATACATCACACTGCTCCCTATTTGGCAAGAATTTGTGATACTAAGTGTATGTACTGTTTTGTATCTGATTATTGCCAGAGTATTATTAATTGCTGTTGAGAAAAAAGCTAAAAAGCAAGGATTAGCAATATTGTAACTTATTGCTAACCACATTTTTTTCTAAAAGAACCCCAAGTAAGTTGTCCTCTTGGTAGTAGAAGTAAATGAAGTCTAATTAGAATTTCTTTGATGTTTCAATGAATCCTGCTTGCAAACATGATAACAATAATTGTAAACCGTCTGGTAAATCGAGAAGCGTTTTGCTCTCGAAATCTCTTTTTTGTAGAATTCTCGTTTCTTCCATCAATTCTGGATGGTATTGCAAAGTGTAATCTCGTTTAACAATCCCTGTTTTAGGATCATAATAATAAACTACCAATCCAGCAATTTCTGTTAGTGTCTTATCCTTCTCATCAAAACCATAAAGTGTTGAGCTTGGTATTTCTATTCCAATAGGCAAGTTAGTTATTTCACG
>JAUVZH010000017.1 GCA_030602675.1 Candidatus Heimdallarchaeota archaeon
GCTTTGAAGCATATTATGAAGTTAGGTGATCCTCTAGACAATTACCTTTTCTATGATGGTATGACAAACACAACCACTATTCTTCACCTTGAAAGAAAATTCAATTGTCCAGTATGTGGCGGTTACTATGATTTAGATGAAGCAACTTTAACAGTCGAAGATGGCGAAACTGTTGCTGAACTTCTAATAAGAATCGCTTATGCCTTTGGCTTAGCTGAACCTAAAATTATGCTAAAAGGAATTATTCTCGATAGTGCTATGGTTATTAGTAAGAAGAACTTGAAAGATGGCAGTAAACTCTTCGTTATGGATGATCGTTTAGCTAAACCACTAAAATTACTTATTCAGAAGCACAAGGACTAATCTTCTTTTTAGATAACAATTTATGCTACGTAAGAATGGTAACACTATTAAAGTTGTCAATGACTTTTTCAGTTAGTTTAGCATATATATAACATAGAACTAATCACAACCCATTGGTGGAGGAAGCTAATGATAGCAGATGAATACCAGCAATTTTACCAAGGAGTTGCTCAAATCCTTGAAAAATCTCATTTCGATTTATCTACTCCCTTACTTGGTTGTGGTGGTTGTTTTGATTTAATTGCTAAAAAACAAACTGTTCTACTCCTCATCAAATTAGTTACTAATATTGATAGTTTTAGAGAGGAACAAGCTTTTGAGCTTCGCAAACTTGCATCAATGCTTGATGGTTTTCCACTTATTATTGGTAAAAGGATTAGAAGTACAACCGATATCGAAAATGGTATTGTTTACACCCGGTATGAAATTCCTGCTGTTTCATTAGAGACTCTACACAATTTGCTAGTCAATCACCTTCCCCCTCTCATTTATGCACACCGTGGTGGGTTTAAAGTAAAATTCGATGGTCATTTACTTAAAGAGAAAAGACTTGAGAAGAATTACAGCATGGGTGATTTTGCTCGAGAGGTTGGAATCTCGAAAAGAGCAATTTACGAATACGAGCGAAGTACAGTTGATGTCTCTTTAGAGACTGCTATGAGAATTGAAGAATTACTTGATGAACCATTAACTTTAGCTATTAATCTTTTTGATGAAATGAAACGAATTGGCTCCGTTACTACTCCTAGTTTTTATAATAATGTTCCTAAAAGCGATATTGAGCGTGAGGTTAAGAAACACTTTGACACTATCGGCTTAAAGGATCAATTATGGACTAAAAAATTGCCAATAAGAGTTCTAGCAAAAACACTTATCCCTTACCATGAAAAGGACAAAATTCCTACAACTATCACTGGAATAGCTGAAGAATCTTCTAAAGATGATGTAGCAAAAAAAATCCAGATAACATACAGTGTCTCGAGAGTAGCTGGAGCAGATCCTTTAATTATTGTTGGTAGTGAAACACCAAAAACAAACATTGATGGTATTCCAATAATGTCAATTGACGAACTAATTAAAAAGAAGAAAGCTAAGAAATCTGAAGACTAGCTTTTTTTATTTTCAGAGTTGGAAAAAAATTCATCCAAATTCGATTGTTCTTGTTCACGAATTATATTTTTAATCGTTTCCCAACTTTTTCTAGCAATTCCTGGAAATTGTTTATGTTCCATGTAATAGTCTTTTAAAAATTGTATTGTTTTCGGATCACTTGGGTAACCACTCCCAAAATCAACTTCAAATTTCCTTTGGGCTTTTTCTATTTGCGAATCTCTTATCACTTTTGCTATAACAGAAGCTGCAGATACAACAGGATAAGTTAAATCAGCATAGTGTTCTGCTATAATGTCTTTTTTAACAATATTTCTGAGCATTAATTCGAGTTTTTTGGCGTTTGCATCACATGCATCTACATATGCTTTATCCCAGTTCTTCATTAGATTTAGAAGTTCAATAATAGCATCTATTTCTATTTTATTCAAGTTTATACCATTTGCACGTTGTTCATCTATTTTAGAAGCTTTGATTATTGTTACTTGGTAATCAGGGGTTACATCCAATATTTGTTTGTAGAGTTGCTCTCTTTTTGTTTTTGACAGTAGTTTTGAATCTTTCAACCCATCCTCTACTAATTGATCAATATCATCCTTTAACAAAACTACACCTGCAATGACCAAGGGACCAAGGACAGGACCACGTCCTGCTTCATCTATACCAGCAACATACATTTATTTCATATAAAAATCAGCAACGTAACACAAAAATCTTTTCTTACATTATTATTTCTTCTCAAGAACTTTCTTCATTGCTTTAATGATTTCATCAATTGACGCATCTGTTTTTATTGAATTTGTCCGAAAATGTGTTCTTGCGGCAATGTGTCCTTTTTTGATTAACTCTTGGATAGTTGCATCTAATGCAGGTGAAGGAATGTCTAGTTTATCAGAAATTTGATGTAAATCATAGAAGCAAATTGAGGCTTTCTGTGAATCTGCTACTTTAAGTTCTTCGGTTATTAATGCTAGAATTTTACCCATTTGTCTATGTTTTCCATAAAGATTCTCATGCTGTTGCAACTCTAATACTAGTTCATCAACAAAAGCCTTCTCGTATATATTCTCTAACCAAAAGGGTCCACCGATTTGTCTTTTTTCTTTACAGTGAGGACATTCTCTAGTTAACATATTAATTAACCCAAAAGAATAATCAATTGAATAACAATTCCTGCAATGTGATATAAAACCAAGTTTTTCCATTGCTGCTTTTGCTTTTGTGATTCCTTTCTCAACAATAATATAAACTCTAATGTAATGTTCTGTACTATGCGCAAATACTGGTCTGATCATTTTTCCATGTCTTGCTATTGCTGTTGCAATAAAACCTAGTAGCATTCGAACTGTAAGTTCATGGGCAATCCAAGTATGGATGGGTTTTGAAGCGTATTTCCTTACACAAGCTTTTGAGTAGACACCACACATTGTTGCCATATCTGTTGATGTTACAGCTAATAGACAATTATCGCTTACTGCTTGTGCAGCAGAATCAATATAAGCTGAAGGAGAACCAAAAGGATCAATATCAAGAATATCGAATTTTTTACCAACTGCGCCAAATCTAAGCATTAATTCATTAGCATCATCTGAATATACTTGCGTTTTCTTTTCTAATTGTAGCTGTTCTACGTTTTCATTGATTAATTCAACTGCTTGAGGATTTCTATCATTAATTATAACTGCAATATTTTCTATTTCATTAGCAACTCTTACAGAACGAATACCACTGCCAGCCATTGGTTCACAATAATGCAATTGTTCCCTTGAAGCATACTTCTTTTGATACACACGTAATGCTGCTAAAGCAAAGTCTCTGTTTAATTCCATCACCTTATTGTAAAAAACTGGCGCATCAGATGGTGGATAGCTTACTGGAGATTTTTTGAATGATTCAACATCAGGGACATGAATCTTTGTTTTCCCTTCTATCACTGTTACTAAAGGATACTCAATCATTTTTTTTCTCCTGTTTGTTCTGGCTTCTCTTTCCACTTTATTGGTCCTTTGGTAAATCCTTTAGCAACTACATAAAACTCAGCACTGCCTTTTCTCGAAGCTTTGGGTTTGTATGTATAAACAACTGTAAATAGCTTCTTTAAATTCTTAATAAAATCCTCATGCAAATCTCCCATAAACAGCTTACAAACAAATTTACCACCTCGTTTCAATAGTCCGGCAACACATAACCTTAGAGCTTGTTCAGTTAGGAAGATTTGCCTAGCGTGATCTGTACTCCAATTTCCAGTTATTTTTGGGCTAATATCAGAAATAATTACATCAACCGGTCCCCCTATAATCGTTTTTAATCGTTTACGGGTTTCAGGATCAGACATATCCCCTTGGATAGCTATAACTTTCTCTATTGGATCCATATAGTCTATATCTACAGCATACACCCTACCTGCAGGTTGCACATACGTACTTGCTACTTGAGACCACCCACCAGGAGCTGCACCAATATCAAGAACAAGATTTCCAACCTTGAAAATATCAAATTTTTCATGTAATTGTTTTAGTTTGTAAGAGGCACGTGAACGATATCCCTCCCTAATCGCTTCTCGGTAATAGAATTCTCTTTTTCTTGTCTTTCGTCGGTGAGTCATTAGTACGTCCTCTTATATTAGCTATAAACAATTGATAGATAAAAGAATAGAGCTTTTTTTGTTTATTTTGCGCTATTTCTGCTAATTTTGTACCTTTAAAGATTAATTAGAAAACGAATTTCATCAGTTTTTCTATAAGAGTTATTATCATTTCTTCTTTTCTTTTTCCGAATCTGAGAATAACCATCTTGAAAACAGAGGGCAATCAACGGAGGAAATCGGATTTCCAACATCACACTTTTCTAATTCGTAACAAGTAAAACATGGACATCCACCGATATTATCCCATTGAATTTTAAAGGCAATTGTCATGGATTTCCCATCCAATAATGGCTGCATGTAACGTTTTACGTAAATGGTTCCATCTTCGGCTTTCACAAGCCTAAATTCCTTACTCAAATTTTCTTCCTTTAACATCATCTCGAGTTCTTTGAAGCTAACAGCTAGAATTTCCACTAGGTCGTTTGCAAGTATTTCTGTAACTCCACGTGATTTGAACATTTCTTGGAGCATTTGTTTGAACTCTTTGGTAATAGCAATCAATTACGTGACCTCACATACATCTTCATTTCAATTTATCTTCAAGTGCAAAATGCTTGATAACCTAGGGATTATTTTATGTTTTGAGCTGTAATTTAAATCTCAGGTTTTCTGTGCGCCTTTAGATAATTATTAGGTTTATATAGATAATCACATCTATCTAAAAAGTGTTATGTATTCAAGTATAAGAATTTTTCACTTCGTTTCGTAATTTTATGAAGATAGTAATTTTATCTTATTTTATACTCTCGATTAGTGCAAGTTCTTCATCTATAAAAGAAGAAGAAATAGGTAGTTTTCTAGCTGTAAAATGACTTACCAGGTAGAAAATACCTTGTATAGACGTGTTGGATAGGTGATTAGATAAGAGATTATTGAATCAGTTACTCCTTGAACGATATTCCAAGCAGTATATCCTCCTACTAAGGTCAAAAACAATATTGGTTGAGTGAAAACTGTCTCAAAAGTTTCACCACCATATACTAAGTAAAAATAAAGTGGAATTATAACGAATAGATTGAAGATGAAAGTAAAAATCATACGAAAGAGTATTGCATTTCCCATCAAAAAGGCATAATTACCTACTGAATTAAAAGTTTCAGAAGAATAATCTAATGCTTTTAGAATTCTAAATTTGTTTTTCGCTTTTCTATTGGTATTGATCTTAAGGATAATCCATGGAACAAGAAACATTGTTATTGTTGCAACAAATTTAGGCAGCATTGCTAACCAGCCAAATCCCCCTTCAGAAAGATAACCTGCAATAGCTCCACAACCTATAACACATGCGATTAAACCACTTCTTATGCCAAAAACAAAGAAAGCAACTAAAATTGGAACAGCGAGTAAATCCACCCAAGTCATTCCTGGTGCAAATTGAGGTCCACCCAGTATTCCTTCAACATAAGCATCCCATAAGAAGCCAATTAATACACTTAACCCACCAAGTATAGCACCTGCAGCAATTTCAATGGTATAAGTTCTGCCTTTATATTCTCTTAATGCAGGCAATTCTGACGTATCATTGATATCATCTATAGTTTGCTCAGTTTTATTATCAATAACAAGTGAAGTCTCATCATCTGAAGTATATTCTGAATTATCGAGATCGGAATTATCCACTAAAGTCACCCATTTAATGTTCTGATCGGAACGGAACAATATTCGTAATAAAATTCTAGTTAATAATATAAATATTAATTATTCAATAACGCACATTTGAGTAAGTAGCTCCAAGATTGATTAAATGCAATAATTCTCAAAATAATTTTGTTTATTATCAAATAATAGAAAAAAAATGGAAAGAATGGAAGGGGAATTTACTCGTCCTCTTCTTCTTCGATATCGTCTTCTTCAGGTGGACGTAATTCGCCACGACCTGGTCTTCTTCTGACCTCGGGAACGCGTGCTTCTGTAGCAACTTTCTTTTCGACAAGATAAAGTTCAACAATACCTTCTTCATCTTTAATTGCTCTTACACGTACTTTCCTTGGAGGTTTTTGAATGCCCCTAGCCCAGATGTATTCATTTAACTCGTTGTCGATAATAATATCGTCAGCTTTCATATGTCTGTAAATGAACTCCTTCATAATTCTAATTGCCCTTGGGGCTCTTTTATTACGAGTGGATAATTTTAACTTTGGGTAGAAGGGGATTGTATAGATTCTTTCTTCAACGACTTCGTCTTCTACACTCATTGCATTACAGCCTCTTGTTTACTAGATTATACTTTCAAATTGTTTCTTTGCCAGTGCCTTTTTTTAGGATGATTTCTAACTTTTCCACCAGTTTTCATAACAACCCAAGTAGGAACTCCTCTTGTTCTTCTAGCTGCACTAGCCATTCTCAGTTTTTTACCAAGTGGTTTATTTCTTGCCATGTTGAATTCCTTCTTATTATTTTCTTTTGAATTCAATTGTACTTTCTCTTTTTCCGGATTGAAGTTTTTTTAAGATATCTATTAGTTGCTCTTCAGTAACTGGACTTTGTAAATTACTCCTTGATGCAAGGGTAATTAATTGATTTTCCAAACTTTCAGCAAAATCTGGTCTTGCTATTTTGATGTTAGCCAATCGATCTCTTGCTTTATCGGTCAATATTTGCCTTAAGATCATTGCTTTTTGAGCATCTGTTTCAGCTTTTTGTGCAGCAGCTTCTGCTTGAGCCCCTGCTTGTGATTGTAATTCTGCTTCACGTTTTTTTCGCAATGCGTCTAATTCTCGATCCTCAGACATAATAACCACAGTACAACAATTGATTATTCAACTAATATTTTTTGAGTTCAGGAAATTGTTCTTTTACTACTTTTGCTGAGATTTTATCTAGTAATGATCGTCCTTTTGCAGAAATGATGCGTCCTTTTCTAGATGAAGAGATTAATCCCTCTCCTTCTAACTGTTTGAGAGCTTTTCTGATGATTGATCCACTTGCTTTTGTGGATTTTTCTGGACGATTACGACCTTTTCTTAGCCCACCATATTCTTTTCTTAGATGGGATGTGCCAATTGGACCTTTTATGTATACTTTTCTCAACAAAGATGCACAACGGACGTACCACCAATCTTGTTCATGTGGAGCGTGTTGTTTAAAGGAACCTGTTTTTACATAGCTTGCCCATTCTGGTGGAGTAATCTTGTTTAATTTCTTAAACTCAGTAGCAACTGCTTTGATTAATGTCTCCGCGGGAACATCGTATACCGTTGGCATATTTATTAACCCTACTTATGAATTCTTATTCATCGAGGTTAGAGATATAATTTCTTATCTCTTAAAGTTATTTGCCTCTTAGAATGATTTGCGTTCTGAAAGTTCAAGATTATTAAACTTTCGTTTGTATCGCTTATCAAGGTTTTATTTTTGAATAAAAAAATTTAAATTTACCTTCTATTTAAATTCTTTCTCAATAATTTTTCTGTTTTTTCAGAACTTTTAATTGTAAGATATGTATAAACATAAAGCTAGTAGCAAGAATTGTTGAGTGTTAAGAGTAATGAAAACGAGACGGAAAAAAAACGAAACCAATCAAATAGCAAAAGAGCGAATTGATTTACTTTTGACAAGAGCTGATAAAATTTATCCTGAAGAACCTGATTTAGCATTAAGGTATGGTGACTTAGCAAGGAAAATAGCTATGAAAGCAAGAATCCAGTTACCAAAACGGTGGAGAATAAGATTCTGTAACAATTGCAAGAAATTCATTCGTCCAGGAATAAATGCTCACGTTCGTATCAAATCAGGGAAACAATCTTCCGTTATTTACTATTGTGAAATTTGCAAAGAAGGTAAAAAGAAAAAAATCATTCAGAAGAATTGAATGAAAATTTTTTTTAGAGTGATGAACTGCACCAAGGCAAAGTTACTTAAGATTAAATTCAGATGTTCTCTTAATTAAACAAATGAAGCTAAATTTATCTGTAAGGATCATTTTAAATTGGTGTGTAACATGCTTAGTTCAGTTGATTGTCGAAAAATTGTTGTTCTTGGCAATCCAAGTGTAGGAAAGACAAGTGTCATTCAAAGGTATGTTCATAATCAATTTAAGGGAACTTATTCTGCAACATTAGGTTTCAATATTTATACAAGATACATTACTATTGGAGAAAAGAAAGTAGGTTTATCCATTTGGGATGTTGGTGGACAAGAAGCTTTCAAGAAATTTGCCTTTAGATATCTGGTAGAAGCTGATGCAGCAATTTTTGTAGCAGATGTTACTCGTCCTGAATCTATTGATGATTTAAGTATGTGGAATGAAAGACTTGACCAAATTTCCAATAGAAAAATACCTAAGATTATTTTATTCAATAAAATAGATTTAGAACATAATGTAGATGAGATCTCAGATCGACTTAATCAATCAGATATTCGTAGAATGTTCAATGGAATTGTTTTTGCCAGTGCTAAGACAGGTAAAAATGTAATAGATATTTTTTCAATGATAGCAAAAATGCTTACTGGTTGGAATGAATCCTTTGGTGTTCCACAAAAGCAAAAAATTAATTTCAATGGTGCATTAGCAGATGCACAATTACCCATTGTTTTCTTCTCTAGTGATGACTGTACTTGGTGTAAACCTGCACTTGATAATATTAGCAGTCTATCAAATGAATTTCCACTTACTATTAAAGTTGTTAATATCAATACAGATGAGAATTTAGCAAAAGAGTATGGTATTCAATCTTTGCCAACAACGATAATTGGTTCTAAAACTATTGTTGGTGATCTAGATACGAAAATCATCAGGACAATCATGACTGATGAATATGTTCGTTTGATTACAGGATAACCTCTAAAAATCACTTGTTTTCATGAAAACATTTTTTGCATGGTTTACTTTGAAATGGATAGTAACGGTTTAAAACACTAAATAGTTGTGTTATTACACAGATACAAGAATTGGAGAAAATCACAATGAAGATTAAAGAGGGAGATTATGTATTAATCTCAGCTTCAGCAACTAAGAAATGGATGGTAAAAGTAGAGAAGGATAAGGAATTTCACACTCACAAAGGAACTATACCTCATAATGACATTATAGGATTAGAATTTGGTTCTGGTATAACAAATAATAAAGGGTCTAATTTCTTTCTTTGGAAACCAATTCCATATGATTTTCTCGACGCTGTAACTCATTCAACACAAGTTATTTATCAAACTGATATTGCTCAGATTATTTTTTCTGCTGGCATATGTAGTGGTTCTAAGGTTATTGAGGCAGGTACTGGTAGCGGAGGATTAACATCAGCAATGGCTAGGTATGTCAAACCTGATGGCAAGGTTTTTTCGTATGATTTAAAGGAAGAACACCAATCCGTAGCTAGAAAAAATATTGAAAAACTAGGATTGTCAGAATTTGTTGAATTTAAAATCAGAGATGCAGCGACAGGTTTTGATGAGAAGGAAATTGATTCAGTAATTCTGGATTTGCCCAATCCTTGGGATGTTATTGATGCTGCTAAGGAAGCCTTAATGGGTGGAGGTATTTTATTGGTTTTTGTACCCACTTATGTTCAGGTAGACAAAACAATTGAGAAGTTAGTCAATAGTAACTTCTATCAAATTGAAGCTTTTGAGATTATTAGGAGAGATTTAACAACACGAATAGGAGCTATTAGACCAGTTACTCGAATGATCGGATTTACAGCATTCATAATAGTTGGGAGAAAAGGACTTTCCTTGAGTGAAAATCAAGAATAGCTATAAGGAATCAAGTTGAAGCTAATCGAATTTATCACTAAACTAAACGAAAAGATTTAATTTAGTTCCTAAATAAAATGCAGTAGGTTGTAACAGATGAAACTTCCGGATAAAGAGAAAGAATTTTTGCAATGGTATACTGCTGTAATTGCATATGCTAACATTGTTGATAATCGAAGTCCAGTTAAAGGTTCAAATGTGATTATGCCTTATGGCTATTCAATTTGGGAGTCAATAGAAAGGAAATTAGATGATGAATTAAAAAAAACAGGACACAAAAATGCTTATTTTCCGTTATTCATTCCTGAAGATTATTTGCAAAGAGAAGCTGAACATTTTGAGGGATTCATCCCAGAAGTAGCTTGGGTAACCCATGCAGGTAATAGAAAACTAGATAGAAAATTAGCTCTTCGTCCGACTTCTGAAACAATCATGTATGAAATGTTTCGCTTATGGATTAGAAGTCACGGTGATTTACCTTTAAAAATAAATCAATTTTGTAATATTATTCGTTTTGATACAAAAGAAACCAAACCATTGCTTCGAGATCGTGAATTTCTCTGGTCTGAAGGTCATACTTGTCACGCAACAGCAAAAGAAGCTGAAGAACAAGTAAGAGAATCAATGAGAATTTATGAAACAGTTTACAAAGAGTGTTGTATGTCTTTTCTGATTTTACGAAGACCAAAATATGATACTTTTGCTGGAGCTGTTTATTCAATAGCTTATGATTGTCCTTTGCCCGATGGTCGAACTTTACAGATTGGTACAACTCATAATCTAGGTCAAGGTTTTGCTAAAGCCTTTGATATTACATTTCAAGATAAGGATAAACAAAACAAAAATGTCCATCAAACCTGCTATGGTCTTTCTACAAGGTTAGTTGCTGCTATTGTTGGTATGCATGGTGATGAAAAAGGATTAATTATTCCTCCATTTATTGCACCAATTCAGATAGTTATTGTTCCTATCTATAGGAAAGAGCAAATGGAAAAGGTAATCAAAGCTAGTGAAAAAGTAAAAGAAAAACTGATAAAAGCAGGATTACGAGTGGAACTCGACAAAAGAGAAGGTTACACCCCAGGTTGGAAGTTCAATGAATGGGAAGTTCGAGGTGTTCCAATTAGATTGGAACTAGGTCCTAGAGACATTGAAAATAAGCAAGTAGTTCTTGTTCGTCGTGATACTGGTGAGAAACTTTCTGTACCTACAAATAGTGCAGCAAAAGAAGCAAAGAAAATCTTGAAAGAGATACACGATTATATTCAAAAACGAGCTGATAAACTTCTCGAAGATAGTATTAGCCAACCCAAAGACTATGATGAACTTGTGGAGATACAGAAAACAAAACGGGGGTTCAGTCATGCTAATTGGTGTGGGGATGAGAAATGTGCTGAAAAGGTAAAGGATGAAACTGGTGCAGACATTAGAGGTACTCGTGAAGATATCAACGAAAAACCTGATGGAAAATGCATCATTTGTGGTGATAAAGCGAAAGAAGTAGTTTACATTGCTCCCGCTTATTAAGTCACTTTTTCTCTTTTTCTCTTTTTTTTCTCGAATAGTAATATATAATAAGATTCATAACACAAATAGCTTAATTAGTTTTTTACTGAAGGATGCTAAAGATGGTCGAAGACCCAGAAATTAAGAAGAAAATATTCCAGATTCTAAGAGAAATAGGTGAATTTACAGATTTAGAAGCACTTGCAGTTGTTAATCGTGAAGGTATGAAAATAGCGTTCTTCGCAAAGAAAGGTGCTGATCCTGATTTACTTTCAGCTATTTCTGCAGCAATTCTCGCAACTGGGGAAAAGGCTGTCTCTATCAATGAACATGGTGGGTTATTGGAAGTATTAGTAAGAGGAGAAACCGGGTTTACTATACTTTCAAATGCTGGTGATTATATTTTGATAGGCTCTTCATTAGAAATCAACTCTATGGGCTTGGCTATCAGAGTTTTGAGAAAATATGCTCATAAGCTAGATGATATTATAAGCGGAGATTATGTTGAAGATATTGGTCCAATAAATGTGGATTAAAAAAAATAGTATACGGTATGATAAATGACTATTCCATTCGAACTCCAGATGATTCATAAGCTATCCGGTGTGCAAGTCTTTTCACATAGGTTTCGAGATGATATTAAGCTTGACCCAACACTAATCTCTGGTTTTGTTTCAGCAGTAATCAATTTCTCAGAAGAGCTAAAACCTTCTGAAGGAAAAGAAATGCTTAAGTTTATCGACAGAGGAGATTTCGTATTACAGGTTGAACCGGGAGAGAAGGTCATTGGGTTGCTAATTTTAAGTAGCAAGGATCTTTCTTTCAAAGAGAAATTAAAGATACTTGTGAATGAGTTTGAACAAAAATACCAAGAGCAGTTACTAGAATGGTCTGGAGTTTCCTCATGTTTCCTTGATTTTGAAGAACAAGTAAAGCAGATGATTTCCCGAAAGCCACTAAGTCCTTACCACATCCCTAAACTAATAGATTCAGATCGCGGAGCTAAAAATATTGATGATATCAAATGGGCTATTATTGCTAAGATTGATGGTCAAAGTGATATCAATTCAATTAGTGAAGAAGTGGACTTAAGTGTTGAAGTTGTTCAAAGCATAGTTGCTTATTTTGAAGAAGCTGGTTTAGTAAAGACATCCTTCAAGATTTCAGATGAAAGCGTTTTTGAACTTACAAAAAAGGGTCTAAATGCTTTAGATAATGATTCTGAATTCAATCGAGATTTATTGAGTTTTATTGGAGAAAAGGGTTTGGAAATTCTATTTACAATAGGTACAGAGAAATCTTTGAAAGAAATCAAATCTGATATGGATGATACTTCTGAAGAGATTTTTGATATTATTGAAAAACTAGTCTCTGGAAGATATCTGGAGATTTTACCAAAATGGAAACTTGTTCTAGATAAGAAAGCTTTTCAGTATACTGGATCTATGGAATTCATAGGAGATCTTTTCCAACTAATTTTTGATGAATCTGATAATTGGTTAGATAATAGAGAATTGGAACGCTTGAAACGTGACACTTTTGCTTTGTTATTGATTAAAGATGAATCTGCTTCAAAGCTCATTAGTGATCATCCTGAGTTTATAATTGATCGAAACAACCTTAAGAGACTTCTAAAACAAGCTGGTGATTTAGACAAAGCTTCAAAACGATTAGAAACTCTCTTTAAAGTTTTACAAACAAATATTGAAAGACAGATTGGTACTAATCTTACAAAAGATATTTTATCTAGAGTCTCACGTCGTCTTAGTGAAGAGTATTCCGAATTAATTTCACAACAAGATGAGCTCACAGATATGTTGAATTGGCTTCATTAAAAAATAAGAAAAAAGGTAAAAAGTCTTTTACCTTGTAGTTTTACGCTTGTTTAACGAATCTTTCTAATCGATTCATTGCTTCATCAATTAATTCTTCTTGTGATAAAAATACTAAACGGAAATGATCTTTTCCAAATTCCTTATCAAATCCACTTCCAAAAACGGAAACCACGCCTTCTTCTCTGAGAAATGATAGAATGAAATCCTTGTCATCTTTGTATCTTCCGAGTTTCTCGATTTTAGGAAAGACGTAGAATGCAGCTTCTGGTTTTTCGGTTGAAATACCTTCTATCTCATTTAATCTCTTGTAGATTAAGTCTCTTCTCTTTCTTAATTTTTCAACTGTATCATTTATGTGATCTTGTGATCCATTCAGTGCTTCAACACAACCATATTGTGCTGGAGTGTTTACACATAATCTTAATCTACCAAGTTTAATGATTCCATTGTAGATGTCTCTGATTTTATCCTCTGGATCTTGTAGATAGACATAACCAATACGCCAGCCTGGCATTAAATATACTTTTGAAAACCCATTCATCATAAAGAGGGGAACATCTTTTGCAACTGAAGGCATACCAACAAACTTCTCGCCCATAGTTAATCTATCATAAATTTCATCTGTAATAATTGGGATGTCATGTTCTCCGGCGATATTAACGATTTCTTTTAAAACCTTCTCTCGATAAACTGCACCTGTTGGGTTATTTGGATTAATAACTAAAATTGCTTTTGTTTTTTCAGAAACTTTCTTTCGGATGTCTTCTACATCAGGTTGCCAATTATCATCACTACTGGTTCTATAGGTAACAGCTTTTGCTTGGTAAAATTTGGGAAAAGCAGTATAGGAAGGATAAGCTGGTCCTGGAATTAGAAGCTCATCTCCTGGATCTAATAATGACCCTAGTAAAAATATAATTCCCTCCGAAATACCAGCTGTTATATGAATGTCTTCAACAGCTAAGTTCTTAGCTCCATTAATTTGCATCTCTTTCTCAACTATAGCTTCCCGTAATGGGAGGATTCCTTGTGATTCAGAGTAGAAATTTTTGTTTTCTTTTGTTGCTTTAATGAAAGCATCAATAATATTCTTTGGTGTTTCAAAATCATACTTATTTGGATCACCAATATTCAACCAGATTAGGTCTTTTCCCTTATCAGCTAACTTGCGTGCTTCTGCACTTACATCTCTTATAGCATATTCCAATTGTTGTACTCTTGGTGATTGGATGAATTTATCAGATGAACGTGGCATGTTTAATTTCACCTTTCCTTTATGGTTTTGAATAATATTAATTACCAAAACGAGAAAAAATGCATTTTATTAAATATAAACTATAGTATTGGTTAAACAACCTAAATTGTTCATATTAATATAGAATTCTAATTGGTATTTGAGATTGATGTCAAAATATTTTTATTGGGAACAACGATTTTTTGAAACAACTTGCTGAAAAACTTAGGTGAGATTTAGATTGTCTAGTGAAGAAGAACGAATCAATCAAATGGTTGAAGATATTGTTAGTAATGCTAAAGTAGAGGCTGATAAAGTACTTGATGAATCGAAAAAGCAGACAAAGGAAATACTTCAACGTGGAAAAGGTGCTGCAGAAAAAGAAAGGATGACGATTGTTGAAAATGAATCAAAAATGATCCTTGAATTAGAAAAACAGCAAATTGCATCCATTAATCTACAAGCTAGAAGAGAAATCTTACAGAAGAAAGAAGAAGAAATCAAAAAGGTTTTTGATTTAGCTGAAGTTGAATTGAAAAACTTTGCAAAGAAAGCTGTTTACTCTAAGGTTCTCGAAGAATTGATTATCGAAGCAGGTGCAGCTCTTGACGGTGGTAATTTAGTAATTAAAATTCGCAAAGAGGATAAGACCAAAATCAAAGATTTAGCGACTATCTCTAAAGGCATTACTAAAGTTTGTGGAAATAAATGTAGTTTGAAAATTTCCAAAGAAACCATTAATACTATTGGTGGAATTGTTCTCCAAATTGAGGATGAATCAATAAGAATTGACAATACTTTTGAAGCTCGATTAGAACAAAAATATCGTTCAATTCGTTCAGAAGTTGCTAGAAAATTATTTGCTTGAATAAATTTCCATGAACGATTTATTCAATTTCATCTAAAAGAAATGTTTTAAAAACAACCTACTATTAACAAAAAGTAGTTCCTCAAATGAAATGACTTATTTGATAACTCGGAGAGTAATATAATGAATAAGAAAATTATCCGATTAACAATCATCTTAACAAGTTTACTTGTTGTAATGTTCGTAGTCCAACCAAAGTTAGCAGAAGTTACCGCTGATGATAGATTGCTTTTAGCTTTTGATCAACTATCACCATCAGGTAATGTATATCAAGGTGATACAGTTATTTTTGGAGGAACCGTCTATAATAACCAGACAAGAGATTTACGTTTGCTTGAACTTTCAGCAGATGTTTATCAGCAAGACAATTTGAGCGCGCCATTCCATCAATACCCTCACTCACTTAGAGAGCAAATTACTCGAAATGTTCTTGAACCTAATAAGGCAAAAACTCTCTCCTTTGAGGTAACTATTGGTGATGAATTACCAAAAGCTGAAAACTATACAGTAATCCTAAGATTGTATTTCATACAAGCAGATCAAAGCGAAGATAATATTATACCCTATGCTTTTCAGATTGGAACAAATGCTACTATACACATATTGATTCCAAGAGATGATGCTCCTAAGTACATTTACGCTGTATTTGTATTGCTCATTTTGGGGATTATCTCGTTCATTGTTCTTGGCATAGTCGGTTGGATTCGGGAAAGAAGAAGTAATTAAGTGAATTTTTTTTCTTTTCACTTTTTATTTTATAACCTTCACTGTTTTACCTTGTACATGAACTTGAAATTTACTTTGATCAATCGTTCTGTAGTAAATTGATAAGCTCGGTAGAAATATTTCCCCTTCTTTTATAGGTTTAATTTTGAAAGTTTCAATTACTGTTGATTCATAGTTGAGTTGATCTATGATTCTTCTCGGATACATTGAAATTAGTTTATAATCATAAGTTGGTGGTAAAGCTACATCCACTACAAAAGCAATTCCTTCCCCAGAATTCGATATTCTAATTTGGATATAACCTTCCTTTTTGCGTTTTAATGGTTGCAAAACAACATATTCGGCCTTAAGATTTGGTAGAGCATTTTTCTCTGATGCTAATAACTCGCCTGTTTTTGTCATAGCAAGATGAGGTGGGCTAATTCCCTCTAAAGCATATAATTCAGCTAAATCTTCATATGCAATGACATCGGAATAGGATGTTGAAATTCCTGCTTCAGTTAATAATCCACTAAGTTTCTCGGGGTATAACTCTTTCATATCAACACTGATATCAAGCTCTCTATATTCACGACCTCGAGTGTGCTCCATGAAAACTTGATATCCGTGAATACCAGGTTCTATGGTGCTGATTTTTGTTGGATCACATACTAATGCAATAGCATCATCAAACAAACTTTGTTGATATCGTTGTGTTCTGATATCAACGCTTGATAAGAAGAAACCAAACGAAGGATGACTATGAAACCAACCAACAATAACAGCATTCAATTTTTCAGCTTCTTCAGCTATTTTAGGAATAATTGTGTAATCTGATATTTCTACAAAAATAGAGCTTCCACTTGTCATAGGAATTGCTTTTATGACTGTAACTGTTTCCTCATCAACAGTACCTACTAACCAACCAATCACTTCCCTCCAAAGCCTATATGGTCTATTTGGATTAGCAAACTCTATGACAAATCGAAACATATCATTATAGGCTTCTTGAGTGATAATGACTGATTGTATCATATCTTTCAACTTCATGAATCCAACTAAGCTAAAGGACTTTTTATTCGAGAGTTCTATTAAGGTTCTAAGATTTATCTCTTTTTAATAATTTCAAATAACCAGTTTACAAATGGCTGTCGGAAGGCATCTATTGTGGGATAAATATCTTCTGTTTTATTTAAAACACTCATTTCTGACGAATGTGCTACTATCCGTTTAAGTGCAGATATCTCGAGATAAGGGATTTTCGTTTTTTGTTTCATTGCTATTTCTTTAGCAAGTTTTTCTGCATCCTCAATTGTTATATGATCCTCTTTGTCTGCTCTTAAGTCTGATTTATTTCCACAAATAAGTATGGGAATATTTCCTGTATGTCCCCAAATTATGTCACGCCATTTTGTCACTGAATCAAATGAGAATTTATTTGTAATATCAAAAACAATTATTGCACCCTTAGCACCATTATAAAATTGCGAATGAAGATATGGAAAGTATCTTTGTGACCTCAAATCATATATCTTACCTACCATCTTTGATTGAGGATTTTTCTTGCTTTTTATTAGTGAAATCTCTAGGGATGCAGAGTACCCCCTCTCAGCTATACCAGTTCCTGTTAATGCATGCAATAATGTAGTTTTTCCGACCTTTGTATTTCCAACTAGAACTATCTTCAAAATATCAGTTGTTGTTTTTTGTGGGATAAATTTTGTTTGAACTTCTGTTTCCATTCTAGTTAGTCTCCATTTGGGTAAGAGATAGTTTGTCTTTATTATGGATTATAAGCACTACATTCTTTTTTGTATCTTTAATAGTAATTGGTAGTAACAACAAATGTAATTACAAGAGGTTTATTGCACTCATAATTTTAAAATTTAATTCAAATTTGATTGTCAACTACATATTTATTATAAGAATATCTTGCTTTTTGAAGTAATACCTAGTCTTAATTTTAACATTTTAGTAAGTAGATTATTTAGTAAGAATAGGAAAATAAAAGATGTTACAATAATAATTTGATGAAATAGAAGTGTGAAAATCTATTATGAACAAAACAAAAGAAATTACTGTCTTAGAACGTGTTTCTAAGAAAAACGAGGAAATTGTGAAGGAAATCAGAACGATTTTTGGAGAGAATAATATTATTTGTATTAATATTATGGGGTCACCAGGTAGTGGTAAGACTACTCTTATTGAAAAGACAATTGAAAAGATCAAAGACAAGAAAACAAT
>JAUVZH010000079.1 GCA_030602675.1 Candidatus Heimdallarchaeota archaeon
TTTTTTCTATTAGTTTCAATGAACTCTCGAGTATTTTTTCTTTTACTTTTAGATAGTATGTTAACAAGCCCTTTCTCCAAAAAAAGCAATCGAAGTATTGCTGCAAACAAACCTTAGATCAATTTCGTTTCCTGGATCAGAAAGGGTATCCAGGAATGATTTATCAAGGAATGGTTATATGCAGGAACAATTATTGTTTTTTGATGGAAAATGGGATTAGCAACACCTGATTTGATAAATCTTTGGGGTGTAATTACAAGTGGTTTTTTTGCATTATGTAGTTTATTTTTAGCTATTGCAATTTTTGTTTATGCCCTAAAGAAAGATAAGATAAAAGGACCAAGATTAGCTATATTTGATTATAAAGAAAAAGAAATAAGATCGGAATATACTGAAGATAGAGATATCTTGGTTGATAATAAATTTCCAAAACCTAAATGGTTTATAGATATAGGATATGAAGTTTTGAATATAGGAGATTTAACATCTAAATTCCATTTTCATGCACTACTAACATTGCATGATATCTTAGATAAACGAACTAAAGAACCAAAGAAGAGTAAAACTACAGATCCTGTTGTTGATATCTTTGAACCAGGTAAATGGAAAGACAAATTAAAGGATCACCATATTAGAAGTTTTGGTTTTGTATTTGATGATATAGAAGCTCATAAATGGGATTCTGCAACAATTGAAATTATAGGTCACTTCTATGACAAAAAAAGCAATAAACAACCAATCGAAATCAATCCTCGAGTTTTGAAAAATCCTCATCCTCAAAAGAAATTATCAGATATAGACGAAGAAAAAGTTAGACTCTATAATGAACAGAAATTAAAGCTAAACGCTCAGAACCAAAATATATGATAAGGAGCAATATCATTGCTCCAGTTCTTTTTTCTTCTAAATATCCCAACAGAAGTTTTACTTTGTGACCATCATTTTCTTCTTTGCTGGATTTTAAATAGTCAATTGAAATAGGGTTAATTGCAGATTTGTTCTCAAGAGGAATTGGATAATTTGGTGTCTGGAAAAAACATGACTCATCATTCACAAATACCAAAAAGTGTTTACGATGTTCAAAGCAATTGAATTAATTCCAATTATCCATATATTGATCCATAATTATGTGAAAGATAATCAAACAAAAGAAGAATTACTGCAGCTTATTGCTGATCTGATTCCTAGAGCCTCGAGAGAGTTTCTGGAATTCTATGAACTATTAGATCCCAAGCTGGTAGTAGCGTCATGATTCCAGTATTTCATCTATGTTTTTTAAGAGAGGGATTATTTTTTTGCCTTTCTCTGAAAGCTGAACTCTAGTTTCCATTAATTTATCTGTTGGCATTCTCGTCACTAAACCTATTGATATCAAACGTTCAACTGAATTTTTAATGGCATATTTCCCAGCAGTTATACATTTATCTTTTAATTCTGATAAATTTAAATTATTATACATATCTAAAAGTAATAAGATTTCATAAATTCCTTTTTGCTCTTCTAATTTTTGTAATGAATTCATAGAATCTCCAATTACTGTATATTGATTACTATTTTCTAGGTTTCTATATATCCAGTTACCCAGTTACTGGTAAATAGATAAGTTTATTAAAAGATAATATCAAACTTACTTTACCAATATCCAGTCACTAGAAACTGGGTGATGACTTATCATGTCTACTGACAACTTGAAAATCGAGTCCGATAAAATGGATCGATTTAGAATACTTCTGACAAGAAAACATGGTCGATACCATGGATTACTTACAGAAGAGGGCTCTCAAGCGATCGATGAATATTGTGATCGTTTAGAGAAGGAATTGAACGAGAAGCCCGGAAAGGCTTCCTCTCAAGAAGATACAACTATTGACGTTGTTGAACTTGAGAGTAATATCCCCCTCGAGCAATCCCTTGATAGAATTATCGAAGGACCAATCGAGGACGACGGTGGTGGCTAATTCTGGACGAAAAACAAGTTCTTATTGAAGTTATAGAGAAACTTCAGCAAGATCTTGCAGTAACCAGGAAGGAGCTAAAAGCTAAAGGAACATTTCCTATTTTTTCAAAGAATGTTGAACTAGGGATGCTGCTTTCTAAAAACAACACTCTAGTTGATGTAATCCATTTTTTATCTCAAAAACTGGAGGACTGTAATTGACTATTTTTCGTTGCACATCCTGTCCACTACAAGTTGAGCTTGACGATGGCAAGGATGACATTATCGAAAGTCTTTGTGCTCCCTGCATTGAAAAGAAATTTGAGAAGCTCTCATTTTCTGGAACCATTGAAGTGGTTCACATTGCTTCGGAGGAATTCATTTGACTTTAAAGATGGTTGTATCTGATGCTACGAAATTGCGTCATGTAGTTGAATCCTGGTCCATGCTGGATGAAGCAAATCTCATTGCTTCTAAGAATGGGCTTGAATTACGAGCAATGGATCCCTCTCGAGTTGCTATGGTTGATTTTTCACTTCCTGTTACATCTTTTGAAACTTATGAGTGCAAGAAAGAACCATATCGCTTAGGTCTAAACCTTGAAGAATTCACTGCGATTATGAAGCGTGTTTCTGACTCTGATCTCTTAACTTTTGAATTAAATAATCCTTCAAAGCTTGAGATTACCCTTAATGGGAAACTTCTCAAAATCTATGGCTTAGCTCTCCTCGATCTTGGTGATAGCGAGTATCCTGCACCAAAACTTACACCTAATGCTTCAATTACTATTCTTACAAAGACTTTCCATCAGTTACTAAAAGATGCTGAATTTGTTAGTGATCAATTAATTTTGGAAGCTAATGAATCATCCTTTAGGATCAGAAGTGATTCTGAAGCCAAGCAATTCGATTCAATCATTGAACAAGACAATAATGCTGTTGCTAGTTTTAAAGTGAAAGGCAATCATCGAGGAGTTTATTCACTTCCACATTTGCTATCCATGACTCGACCAAGAATCAGCGATTTATTACAAATTTCTTTCTCATCTGGTATTGCTGTTGAGTTTTCTTATCCAGTTTTAGCTGGAGGAAGACTGAGATATTATTGTGCACCTAGGATTGAAATCTAGGAGAATGACTATGATGTCTGAAGTTACTTATCCCTATATTGTTAAAACTACCAAAAAAGAGCGAGAATTTTGGGTTGTTAACGATCGCACTGGTGAGGTAATTACCAAACGAACGATCGATAAACGACTAGCTGAAGCTTATGCTAAGCAAATGAAACAAAAGGAGCAGGAGGATTCTACTTGAATTCTAAAGATTTCATTATTCGAGAAATTCTTGCTGCAGGAATAGCTCTCACACCAGACGAGTTAGCTGATCGCAGTCGTCTTGATTGTTGTGCAGTGAAGGGTATTCTACGATACTTACGTAAGAAAGGTTGTGTTCTTCGATTCAAAGTAGAAAGGACCTATGCTTATTTTGTGACAGCTCAAGGCAAGGAATTCTTGTCTCGAGAGAAGAAAACCGTGGAGGTTAAAACAATTTGTTTGAAGAAGTAAACGATTTACAAAAAATGGATCCCAGCGAGATTTTGACTCACCAAGTCCATAAAACCATCGCCGGGTTTGAGTCCCACATTCTATCTGCTATCCAGCAACTGGGATCGATAGAACGTTGGGTAAGTCATAAGAAGCTTCTTGAGTTAATCAATATAACTAAGAAGGAGCTTTATTGTATCTTTGAGAATCCCTATGCGATTATCAGAGTTTACAATCTATTACAGGACATGAAGCAAGGAAGCCTTGATCTTGTTCCTGAAGATTTCACCTGGTATAATAAATTCGATGATGAATTGGATCCAGTTTATGCTGCGATTGATATTCCTTTGAGATTGATTTCTTTATGTAAGAATGATGAGGAATTGTATGCTATAAAAATTGCTAAAGAATACGTCAATGAAGCTAATCTGGAAAATGTCTATCAACGTAAACTGGAAGATATCAGAGTTTTAGTTCGATACCTGGAGCAGCATGGTTACATGGACCACATTGAACGACTAGCTCACATGGGTGAATTAATCTACCCTATGTTTCTGCAGGAGGCAGCCTGATGGACCGCAAACATTTACTCAAGAAGAAATATGTTGAGCTTGGTCGCATTGCTTCCAATCCTCAAAACCCTCGAGAGGATTTCCAGGATCAGACTCTTGGAGAATCGATTGAAGAACTCACCATGATAGATCCAATTGATGTCAGACCTATCTCTGATGAGGATCAAGTTGCTGAGGGTATTCACTTTCTTGTTTGCGATGGTGATAGAAGATTAGACGTTCAGAAAGAAATCCATCCTGCAGATCATATGCTTACTGTTGGTAAAGATGTTCTTATCCATGATTTAATGCCTGATGAAGCTTTTGATTTCAATATCACTAAAAACATGCAACGAAAAAACTACAACTTGCGAGAAGAATGCAACATCGTTCAGCACTACAAGGAACAAGGATTAAAACAGACTGAGATTGCTAAAAAATGCAATCGTAGTAGAACTTGGGTTCAAGATAGAATTCATTTACTAGAAGCTAGTCATGAGATTCTAATTAAGGTTCTTTCTGGTGAATTAAATCTTAATTATTATCGAATAAAAGAAACTGCTTCTAGAAGCACTTCTGAAGTGGTCGACCAACTTGACGAACGTCTTCCACTTGATGCTCCCAAGGAAACAATTACTATTGAAGGACCTGCTGAAGAAGGTTTTCAGTTTAAGCTTTCAGTGAAGAACAAAACAAAGTTTCTTTGTTTGAAAAGTGATTATGGTCCATTCCAGGAGTTGATCATTGATTTTAATCCTAAAACAGACATTGTTACAGTCCATAATGAAAAAGAGCATCAAAAAGCACTTACTATTCTCACTAGTTTTGCCGGATATCTCGGATTAGACAAAGATATCAGGGACGTGCTTAAAACCTATCAACATGCTGAGATTTTCAAAGAATTTCCTGAAACAAATGGCAAAGCTCGCATCGATGTTGTATGGAAGGATCTTGAAGATAAGAATGAATTTGAGCTTCTCCTAAAACGCTACAAGAACTCTAAAGTGCAAGTTCCTGTCGATGATCGAACAACTGTTTTAACTAAGCAGCAATTTGAAGCCATTCGAAAATCAATGATTGATTTCTTTAAGAAAGCCCAGTCTTATCAACCAATAGATAAACTGGTCCATGTTCGATGGCGAGATTATGATGATCATCTCAATACTATTAAATGGATTCTCCAAAACAAAGATGACTTTCCATTAGATGACTGCCAACTCGAACGTTATACTGACCTTACTGCTGAACAAATTTCAACTATTCTCGAGAATGGTCAAGCTCAAAAAGAGGATGTTAAAAGAGAATCTATACAGAAAGATTCTTCTGTTGAGGACCTTGTTTGGAAAGATCTCACGCCTGAAGAGCATTCAGCTTTGCCTGAATATTTGTCTTCTTTAGTTCTTCGTAAAGAACATCTTAAAGCTGAAGATAAAATCCGTTTATTCTTCAAAGATTGGACTGAACAAAATCAAGTTGCCAATTATTTTTCTCCTGCTCAAGATTTCTTTAAACAGTTAGAAAAGCTTCCCTTTCCTCTTGATGAGGATCTCATTCAATTGGTAAATAATAACACTCTCAACATGATTGAATTTAATTGGAAATTCTTCAAGAAATATTATCCACGACTTCAACAAGAATACATCGAAGCAAAGAAGCTTTGGAGTGAATTTTCTAAAACTTTCACTGTAAGTCTTTTCACCAGGTTCCATTCCAAGATTGGTTACATTAAGATTCAAATTGATAATTTCAAAAGTAACCTACAATGGGTCCGAGAGAATACTATCATATCTCCTGATGGTCAAGTTTTAGTTTTTAGTTATTGCACTAAATGCTTCAAACAGAAACGCTTACGCCTTGATCAAAATATCTGTGGTAATTGCGAACTTTCTAACAGTCAGCAGCAAAAGAAAGCTGCTGCAGCTTCAAATTCTGGAGGAGCTAACTAATGTCTAAATCAGTTCTTCCTTATCCTCATTTACCTACTCAAAGGGTTGATCCTAAAGTAGAGAAGGATATCCATAGGAAGGAATACCAGCAACAACATGGCTCTCCTAGGAGGATGGCTGAGAAGGTTTTTGGTTTGCCCTGGTGCCCTTTCTGTGGTTTAAAGATCAGGACTACCATTGCCAAGAATTTCTCTGATCATCACCTGGCAGCTTGCCGAAATAATCACTGGTTCAAGCTTTTCAAGAATTCTGATGGCTTCAAAGTCTTCCAGGAGACAAATCCTCCTGAAGAAAAGAACAAAACTTACCGAGGTTGATCAATTGACATCAAAGAAAGCATCAAAGCCCACTGCTACCATCAAAGTGCAGGTTCTGCACTTCCTTGAAGACAATTCTCACAAGGATGCTGGTCATTCACCAGTAACTATTGCTAGTGAACTCAAGTTAAACTACAATTCAGTTCGAACAGCCTGCTTAAAGATGGCAAAAGACGGTGTAATCCTTCGAGAACGTCCTGGTTTATGCACTTTTTACAAAGCTAAACTAGGCTATGAAGCAAAATTATATCGCAGCAAGCAATTTCCTAATGCCAAATATCCTGAAGTTCATCAGCTCACTCTCCATATCACGGAGGTGCATCGAAAGGAGGGACTCGGTGTCTGTTGTCGATTTTGCGACGAACCCCTCACCACTGATTTTCAATTCTGCACTCATTGTGGTCTGAATATTCCTCGTTTTGGTTTTACTTACCATGCTGAGATGAGTCCTCTCCGTCACATCACTTATGTTTTTGGTAAGCATAAAAATTCCCTTACAGTTAAGCTTGGTTGTTCTGATGAACCTCTTGGTTTTGAAGATTTCAAACAATTCCTTACTGCAGTAGAATTTCTCACTAATGTGAAAGTTTGGAAACAATTACACAAGTGGAAAGTAAAGCAATGGGGCTTGAATGCTGATAAAACTCTTGTAGGGAAACAAGCAAAAATAACTTCTAATGAAGAAGTTACCCTCTTTGGTTTTGGTAACTGGCTTGCTAGAAGATACAAGAAAAAATTCCCTGATGGCACAGTAAAAATGCGTAATGAACTCCATGGAACAGAAGCACAGGATGAAGATCCAATCACAGCTGAGAATTTCATGGCTATGGTTATGGGCAATGTTACTGCTTCTCAAGCAGTTTCTATGGTTGCTGCAACGAATAAACGAATTGATAATTTGACTCGAGAGTTTAGAATTTTCATCAAATATGTTGCTAAAATTTTTTCGAAGGATCATAAAGATGATTCTGATGAAGAAGCTGCTCCTGCAGCACCAAATATCAGGAGGCCAAAGGATCAATGAGTAAATCAAATATCAAACTAATCAGTCGATGTCAAGAATGTGGTGAACCAAGAACAGTTCAAATTATCTATGGAAGAAAGATTTGCTCAGACTGCTTAATTGATATGAAGAAAAAACCTTGCTGCCGAAATTGTGCTTATTCTGAACCATCAATATTTGATGATGAAGTTGATTGCATAATTTATAGTGTCAACATTCTAAAGCCTGATACAGAGCTTTGTGAAGATTTTGATTTCAAGGAGGTCCAGGACAAGTGACAGCAATTGATGATGTTGAGGTAAAGGTTGGTGAAGTAAAGAAAGCATTGAGCCTACAACTTGAAAGACAATTAGCAAGTATGAAATTTGATAATGAACCTAAATCTTTCGAGGAGAAAAAAGCCAGAGAGATTCTAATTTCTGGAACGATGTTTGCAAAAGATTCATTGAAACTTTTCGTTGAAAACTTTTGTTTATTGCTAGATACTGCTGCTAAACAAGCAATAGAGGAGGACCCGCAATCATGAGCATCAGTTACTTCTGCCCAAGTTGTAATGAGTTACAAGAAGTACTAACAAGCAAACAATTAGATGATCTTCACTACCTGGTGCTGCTTAAATGCAGTCATTGGTTTATCAGACATGAACCAGGCAAATCCTACACTGATCTAACTCAAGAGAATGATTATTGTTTTGAAGTTAGATGGGTTGAGGATAAAGATTACTGGCTCTGTGATACTTGTCTAAAGAGATCTTGCCATGCTTGCGATGGTATCGAAAAAGTTCATTGCTGCTATTGTTATCAGAAAAACTTTGATCCATCTTTTACCTCTGACAACTGGTGTGCTTTCTGCCAATTCTGGTACAAACCAAAGGAGGATTCTGTCTAATGTTTCCAATTAGAAACTTCAAGAATGTGAGAGATGCTCTATCGCAGATAGATGCAGCAATCGATGACTTCGAAAATAATGATCTCACAATATCAAATGAATTTGCTCTCGAAGATGCTATTGAATCTTGTATACAATTGAAACACCGCTTGGAGAAAATTCTCCAGAAGCATCAACAACTAAAGAAACTTGTGGAGGTCCAGGCTAAATGAAAGTTGGTTTTGATTTTACCCTGGAAGCGTATGAGAAAGAAGGCTTAAGGATCTTTCTTACAGCAATGTCTGGTGGAGGAAAATCCTATGCTGCTAAAGTTCTCTGTGAGGAACTAATCACTGCTGGCTATCCTTTGATCATTATTGATCCTGAAGGTGTGTATGCTTCCCTCCGGGAGTTATTCTCAACAGTAGTTATTGGAGGAAGCTTTGCTGACATCCCTCTCTCTGAAGCAATTATTAACCAAACAATTCAAACGATACTAACATCTCAGAAACCTCTTATTGCCATTTATGATCTTAATTTGTTGCTATCTTCTGAAAGAAATTCTATGGCTGCACTTATCCAGGAGAGTTTATTTGCTGCAGCAAGTAAATATCGTAGACCATTATTCTTTATTGTTGAAGAATGCCAATTAATTGCTCCTCAGATTTTAAGCAAAGGACAAAATCCCAAATCCATTGATCTTTCAGTTGATATCGCCAAGAGAGGTCGCAAAAGAGGGATCAATTCTATCTGGATTACTCAACGACCTGCTTCTGTTACAAAAGAAGTGATCACTCAATGCAATCTATGGTTATTTGGTAGATTGATCCATAAAACGGACCTGGACCAGATCAAAGATTTCCTCAAAGATGCTGGAAT
>JAUVZH010000034.1 GCA_030602675.1 Candidatus Heimdallarchaeota archaeon
CAAGAAAGGTGCTCCAAAGGAGCGAACCACTGCTATTAAACTTCGCAACAATGACATCACTGTTACCGCTGTAGGTGCTGTCATATGCATTCTGGGTGGGAAAATCGTTTGAATCTGTATGACCCGTGACATAGCAACTGCCATCTTCAGCTACAGCAATACCATACCCGATCTCTTCCCCATCACTTCCGCCAAGGTATGTACTGAAATTTAATTTAGGATAGGTTACATGTACAGCTTCAGAACAAGCTAGTGTAGTTTGTTCAATAGAAGGAAGTACCTGCTGAGGGATTGAAAAAAATACAACACTTATGAGGAGGACAACGCCCAAACGATTGAATACTAATCGTAAGATTTTTCCCATAATAAATTCCCCAAAGAAACAATCATCCATATTCCATAAAAGATTTGCTCCATGAATAGTATTGGTTACCAAGAAGTAGGGATCCAATTGAGTGGCGGAAAGAAATCCAGAAGAAAATGAGTATTCTACGATACTTTGCGATGTTTTGATTTCAAACAGTTTGTATCCCCTCGCGCCTACCAATTATTATTATCTAATCTTTCTTTCTAGATTTTCTTTCTCTCAAGCTCAAAATGATATAGAAAACTAGTGCAGTTTAATGAAAAATGATTTACCATTTTCCACCCAAGTAATGAACTATATCCCATTTATAGTAGCCCATCTTCATTTTTGACTTTCTTTTTTTCTTTCTGTTTTTTTTATCTTTAGCATTCACTTTTACCATCCTCCACTCTTTCTTATTTCATTCTAGGGTTTAAGATAACTTTTCTCACCAAGATATAAATATATTCTCATTCATTTGAGAAATAGTTCTGAGTTTTTCTCAGAAAAATTTTTGTTTTCATTGCATTTGAAAAATTATAAAAACAGATACTCTAATTTACAACATGAAACGTCTCACTGGAGGACATAAATAACGAACGATAAAAAACCAAACAACTTAGACTCAAAGAGTTATTTTGTTCCAATTCCGTCACAAAAGAAAAACCAGAACAGGATTCTTGTGTTTGGAACGTATGACATCATTCATCCAGCGCATATAAGATTTCTAGTTGAAGCACGCACAGCTGCTAATTGTCCAAATTGTGAGCTTGTAGCAGTAATTTCCCGTGACAGTTCTATTGAAAGGATAAAAGGGCACAAACCAATTTTTAATGAGATGGACAGATTAAAACTCATAAGTGGTCTTCGAGTTGTTGATTATGCACGTTTAGGAAATGAAGGAGAAGATTATTTCAAAGTCATTCTTGAAGTTAACCCTGATTTTATTGTTTTAGGATATGATCAAATATCTGAAGATCAACCACTTTTTGATTTCATTAAAGAACATGAACTAACTACTCGAGTATACCGTTTACCACATTTTGAAAGTGGTGATGTTAGTAGTTCATCAGAAGTTCGTGAAAAAGTTCTTGAGATTTGCAATGATAAAAATGAGTAAACTACACAAGGACAACTATTTTTGACCTTATGTAGCTTTATTTTCACATTTCAGAGTATATTCTCAGGTATTTTCGTTTTCGCTATCTTTTTGAAATCTGCTTTTTCAAATGAGGCTATTTTTTCCAAAACTGATTTCTGATCTTCACTAGATATTATACATTCATCGTTTTGTACAAAATTTGCTATATCATTTAACAAAGCACGATATTCTTCTACTAGACTTTCATCAATAATTGTAGTGCCTTCGATACCGAATTCCTTTAAGGTATAAATTTTCTCTTTATCAGCTTCTTTGATCTTTCCTATAATAAACGCATCTCTTTCTAGAGGGTTATTGTACTGGTAGAATCTTTCGATATTGTTGATGTCATCGTCTACTTCTCTGGCAGTTATTTTCTTTTCTTTAATTGATTTCTGCAACATAAGGTATGGTAAAGTTATTTCGTATTCCCCAAGATTTGAGAAATCACCAATTCGCCATAGTTTTGGTGGTCTAAAAGTTGATCCTGTTCTTTCTAAGTAGCTTTCATGTAATACTTCTAACAACGATTTACCGATATGATCAGTTTTACTCAGGATTTCATCAGCAGTTATGTCTTGTAGGGTGTTTCCTGAATATAGGAAAGCATCTAGATTTGAATTCATTTCTTCTGTTATAAAATCAATACTTGATACAACCGGGTAGTAATGATTTGCATTTTTTATTCCATGCGTTGCAACCATTAGATTCCAATAAAATGTCGATGCTTCTGTTGTTTTAATATTACTCCAGAAATTTTTCAAATTTTCATTTAATAGATCTTGATATGAACTGAATTTAGGTCCACCATTAACAATTATGTGTAGAGCCATTCTCCTTTCATCTAGAATATTTTGTTTAAAGAGTTCAGCATGTCCACAATCAGCTTCTCTTGCTATCCAATTTAAAGCTAAATATTGAATTATGGATTTAATGAAGGTGTCCATGAATAATTTTGGATATTGGTATCGCAGCTGTAGTGCTTTAGCAACATATTGGTAATTTGAAGAATCAAGTGATTTACCCACTTCGTGTAATTTCTGCCCTTCTAATATAGATATTTCTTGTAAAAGCTTGAATTGTTCTTTTGGTTGAAACCTAAAGAGTGCTAAGTTCACACATTTATTCCTAATGAGATTAGCAATGTATTTTTTAGCATTTAATGGATCTAATTTCGGGGAACTTTTACTTTTTGTTTCAGGCAATCCCAAGAGATTTACAATATGATTGGAATATAATAGATTATTAAGCAGAAGAATAATCTCATGTTCTTTTTCAATTGACAGAATGCCAATGATTACATCTTCGCCTATTTTTCCAGTCTCAGTAACTCCTAGACTAAGATTACAATCTATATTTTCACTCATAGCATTCCCCCCAAGATTTAATTGGAATTATACAGTGAAAATTATTATAATATGTACTATTTCCTACACTTATTAGTTATTCTCTAAAACTCAAATTTGTTAATAAAAAATTAAGAAAAAAATGTTTTTTAGTGAAGCTTATTGCTAAACTTCACAAAAACTTTTTCCATAAGATTAAAGGTTCTTTTTGATTTTTGTTAGCTTATCTGATAGACTGGTCATTGCTTCTTTCAATTCAAATGCTTGTTGAGCATTAATTAAATCAGTTCTGCTTCTATTAACTAAATTTCTTCCGACATCTAGTTTTGATCTCAAAGGACCAACAAGCATTTTTGTATAATCAACGGTCATTAGCTCTGAGTATAAATAATCCATATATCTGAATGCTCTTTGCGCATTATCAAAATTACGATTTCTTAATGAATCCATCATAAATCGTCGCAATTCCCCTATGGTATCACCAGCAGCTAGCATATAACCGGCAAAAGTTATTTGACAATCTTCAACCGAAGGTATTTTATCATTTCTAACAATAGAGCTAATAAAAATTGCTTCTCCTAATTCTTGAGCAACATCATCTAATCCTCTCCAACATTCCATGGATTTAGTTCCCTTTACTGCAGTTACCATTTCTTTGTAGTGTTCTCTTGCGCTTTCGATTTTTTTATCTACTATATCGAATTCCTTACGATGCACGGATTTGATAGCTTCGCTACAAATTCGAATTGTTTTTCTTTGTTTTTGAATGATTATTTCTCTTACTTTGTTTTCTTCTTCTAACTTTAGCTTAATTTTACGCATTGATTTTTCAAATTCCTCAGTATGCAATTTTAACCAACCTAGTAATTATCAAACGCACTGGATTATAAATTAATCTCATATTTTTTAATTATCATTCAATTAGTTTATGAAAAGCAAAAGAAGTTAATACTTTCAGTTATCTCCAATAGATGTTTGTTCTTTTAATAAGATGTTTGAAGAGGAGATTGGCAATACTTTCACCAATCAGTCTCAACTTTTTATATAGCCTATTGAATTATAATAAACTAAGGAGCGCAGAAAATGCATACAAAGAAGAAAATCATCCAAAAGGTCAAGATTGAAACTGTTCAAGCTAAAATTCTGTTGGATTTGGCACCTTGTCCTGATTGTACAAGTTCTCTAAACTTCTATCTTGATTGTCCTTTTGGTGAAGGTAACATAGTAAACCCAGAGATCTGTGCTGAACAATGCAATGTTCAATGTGAAGCACTAATTTATTGTGAACAATGTGACTATGAGGAGTTTATTGAATTATTTCCAAGAACAGGTTTACCTTTGAAGAAAGGTTTGGAAGAACGTGATGCAGTATAAAGAGTCATTTACAATAGATATGAATGAAAAATATGGACTAATATGAAATGCTTTAATCTTCGGGGATGTCTGGAATAGCAAGATTTTCATCGAAATTTTGATCATAATCTGGGATGTATTTGTCTCCCGGAGGCAATAATTCTGGGCGCTTCGCAAGTATTCTTTCTATTTTTTGAGCAATAAATACTAATGTAATCGCTTGAGACACATAGGCTTCTCCTTCTAGAACTGCCATAACCAACGCGTTTTGACCAGCACTGACTGCGACTATATGTTTGTCACCTGGAACATTGATTTGAATATCTCTAACACCTGAGAATTTTAAAAGATCTGAAACGTATTCAGAAATGTGTATTATCCCTGATGCTGCTGCACTTAGTGCTTCTTTCAAATCCTCAGAATCATCTGGAGCAAATGTTTGGATCGGAATTCCTGATCGAGAGGCTACTACAATTGTATTTACACCTGTAGATTGAGAAAAATCTGATAGGATTGTTTCTATGTCTTCCATTTTTACACCCAACTAACTTATTTGTAGCTCTTCAGAGTTATTTATTTTACTGTTGTAGTTTTATAGCGTCTTCCAGTAATTTTTATCTTTCTCTTCTAAAGCTGCTAAAATTGTTATTTGTCTTTTAGAAATTTAATAATTTCCTTGGGATTATTAGTTATTATACCATCTGCACCCCATTCAGTCAATTTTCTTGCTGTTATTCGATCATCGACTGTCCATACTCGTACTTGCATATTCAATTCATGTGCATTGTTAATTAGTGTTTTATTTACAAAGTGTTTTCCTGGATGTATGTCATTAGTATCAACATTTTTGATTAATTTTTTCAAATCTTTTGTTCTTCTGTTGAATAGATATGCAGTAGGAATTTCATTTGTTAGTTCTTTCAATTTATTAAGAACTGGAATCTTAAATGAAGACACAACAAGTTTTTTGTTAATCTTTAATTCTTTCAGCATTTCAACAAGTTGATTTTCAAATCCTATTTCTTTTACCTCTACATTTAACCAATGCTTGTTACCATAAAGCTTCAATACATCTCTTAATAATGGGATTTTTTCTTCTTTCCCAAAATCGCACTTTAATAGATTTGAATAGCTTATTTTTGATATTCTACCCCTTCCATTTGATGTTCGATTTATCCTCTGGTCATGAATAATAACCAGCTCATCATCAGCTGTTTTCCGTACATCAAACTCAATACCATCAGCTCCATCTTGTAAAGCTCTATCAAATGCTTTCATTGTATTCTCTGGTTCAATAGAGGAGGCACCTCGATGTCCAAAAATGATGGGAAAATTCATTTAGATTCACACCATGAACATATTTGTAATAGGATATATTTTATTTGATAGAAAGATAAAAATATCACTCAATAAAACTCTACGTGATTCATTATGGATGTCAAAATTGCTCTCTTAGAAACAATAGAAGTAGTATATAATGAACTTCAAGCATTATTTAATGACAATGGCTTTAAACAAGAAAATCTAGGTGCTTTTGGTGATATGTTTTACAAGGAGCTCGATAATTATCTTACTTTTGGGGGCAAAAGAGTTAGACCATTCTTGGTAAGAACTGCATTTGATGCAGTTGGAGGAAACCATGAAGAGGGCAACATCACAAAAGCTTCTTTGTCAATTGAACTGTTACATAATGGATCACTTTTACATGATGATGTGATAGATAAAGATGAAACTCGTCGAGGAAGACCATCTTTTCATGTAATCTTTAGAGAC
This sequence comes from Candidatus Heimdallarchaeota archaeon, assembly GCA_030602675.1. Classification (GTDB taxonomy): domain Archaea; phylum Asgardarchaeota; class Heimdallarchaeia; order JABLTI01; family JABLTI01; genus JABLTI01. Next base: position 5,960 of record JAUVZH010000034.1, read on the forward strand.
ATTTATTCAAAGAAGAAGAAAGGGTCGCTTGAAAAGGCTATTGATTTTGGTGAAGCAATGTCGATCTTCGCAGGTGATTTATGTTTCCCTTATGCAATTGAAAGTATTATTCAGAGTGGATTTCCTGCTGAAAAAAGCTTGAGGGCACTACATGCTTTCACTGAGGCGTTTCGAGAAGTTATTGATGGAGTTATTCTTGAAACAGGTGATGCAATTCTTCAAAATGGTACAGAAGAATCCTACAAGAAAATGATTAATCTTAAAACTGGTGCATTAATCAGAAAAGCAGTTGAAATTGGAGCAATTCTTGGTGGCGGAAGTGATTCACAAATTGAATCGCTTAAACAATATTGTTTGGGAATTGGTACAGCATTTCAAGTTCAGGATGATATACTAGGTATTTTTGGCAATCCAGAAGAATTAGGAAAACCTGTTGGTGGAGATGTTCGAGAAGATAAACAAACGATTCTTAGAATTCAAGCAATTAAAGAGGGTTCTAAGGAACAGGTTAAACGTATTTCTGAGCTAATGGGCAAAGAAGATGTAACATTGGAAGAGCTGAATGAAATTAGAAAAATCTTTGAGGAAACAGGCGCACTCAATTACTCATTTAATTTGATCAAAGAAGCAACAAAAAATGCAATAGAGTCATTAGAAAAAGCCAAACCAGCATTAAAAGAAGAACCAAAGTTGCTTTTGATTTCACTAGCTAAATATCTAGAGAAAAGAAAAACGTAATTTTTACCTTTTCATGAAATTTCATGGTTTTATATACCTTCTTTCCAACTTTACTTTAGAAAAATTTTATGTTCGAGGCTCTTTGATGAAGAAGAAAACAATAAACGATAACATTGTGAAGTTAACTCTAGAGGAAATCGAACGCTTAGAAAATGAAATGCGATCAAATTTACGCTATTCATGGCAAAAAGCAATTACGTTTGCAATTTCATATAAAGCTACTATTGAGGAAGTAATGGAAAAATTGGAAGAATCATTTCTAATGTTTATTCCAATTAATCATAAACACAGACATTTGTACAAAGAAATCGTTATGAAATCATTCAATAAGGTTCTAGGGAAATTATATACTACTAAAGATATTTCTGATAGTCATATAGAAAATGATTTCATAAATTTAGTAGTTGCTCAATTATATAATACTGGAAACATTTCTTCAGTAATGTAAGATCAAATCAATTGAAACAATAGTTTTTTATCAACAGTTAGTATTCTTTGTTTAAATAAAATCTAATCGTGATTTAGTTGAAAGTTTTAGTAATTGGTGGCAGTCGCTTTAGTGGTAAAGAAGTTGTAAAACTACTTGCCGAGAAAGATTATGATGTAACAGTATTCAATAGAGGTAAATCTGAACAAGTTGCTACTCCTTTTTACAAACCTGTTAAACATGAATATCCCAAAGATGTTAAAGTAATTCATGCTGACAGAACTAATGATGAAGAGTTTAACAAAGTACTTGAAGGTAATAATTTTGAAGCTATAATTGATACCTGCGCTTATAATGAGAAGGACATACAAAAAGTAATTAACATAGCTTCAAGTGAAATAAAAAATTACGTATTCATCAGCACAGCAAGTGTATATGATAAAGAGAATGTTGTTTATCTTCCCATTTCTGAAGATGAACTAATGGGTTCAGAGGCTGAGGATTGTCCCATAAAATATAGTCGAGATAAAAGAAGAGCAGAATCACTTCTCAAAAAGAATTTTGAAGAAAATAATTTTCCAATGACAATAGTTCGTCCAACCTATATTTATGGACCATTTAACCCAATGTATCGGGAGTTCTATTTCTTTGATAGAATCATGGATAAGAAACCCATTTACATGCCAGGAAATGGAGAATTTGTTACTGATTTTGTTCATTGTAAGGATGTTGCTTGGCTATGTGCAGCACCACTTGAGAACAAGAGAGCCATTGGAAGAATCTACAATGCTACAGGTGGAGTAGCAACAACACTAAATCAATATGTAAAAATTTTGAGTAATATCATTGGTAATGAAGTCGAAGTTATTCACTATAATCCTGAAATCTTAAAGAAAGATGATATGAAACCTAAAGATTTGATAGAGATGTTTCCATTTATGTATGATAGTCATCTCATATTGAGCAAAGAAAGAGCAGTCCTAGATTTAGACTATAAACCAACGCCTTTTGAAGAAGGTCAAAAAGAGACATTTAATTGGTATAAAGAAATGAAGAATCCTGAATGGAAAGGTGCATATGAATTCGATGCTAAATTAGCAAAGATGATTGAAAAAGAATAGATTCAACCTAATTTTTTAGGAAATATTGATTTTATTGAAATCTAAATAAAAATTGAGGAAGGACATTGACTGAGGAACAGAAACTTAAGGAAAGAAAGGAAGAGCTGATATCTCATTACAAAAAGAATGGTTACCTTAAATCAGAGGAAATTATTAGTGCCTTTCGTAAAGTTCCTCGAGAGCATTTCATTGGTTCAAATCCCAAACGATTAGCTTATTTAGATCGTCCACTACCAATCTACTCCAATCAAACAATATCAGCACCACATATGGTAGCTATGATGGTTAACAAAGAAATTTTAGATCTAAAAGTTGGAGACATTTGTTTAGAGGTTGGAGCAGGATCTGGTTATCATGCAGCAGTTATTGCTGAAATTGTAGCTCCTACTGGTACAGATAAATCAAAATGGGGTCATGTTTATACTATTGAGAGAATTGAGAAGTTAGTCAACTTTGCCAAAGATAATCTCAAAAATACAGGTTATGATGATAGAGTAACCGTCATTTATGGTGATGGTTCTTTAGGCTTGCCAGACAAAGCACCTTTTGATAAGATCACAGTTGCAGCTGCAGCACCTGAAATCCCACCACCACTTCTGGAACAGCTAAAACCAGGTGGTAAATTAGTGATACCGGTTGGTGGAAAAGGGTACTATCAAGAACTAAAAGTAATTGCAAAGAACAAAGATGGTTCTATAAGTTCTGCAACAAAATGCGGAGTAGCTTTTGTACCCTTAATAGGTAAATTTGGCTACTAAACAGTTACTACTTTAACCAAAAAACTCAGTTAAGCTTCTTTGGTTATTTTCTTCTTTAATAAAGAACTCATCAATGGATTCATTGAATAACTCAAGTCGTTGTTTGAGGTAAAGAGAAAGATCATAAGTGTTGATAAGGTTTTTCGCTGTATCAAAGTATTTTGTAACAGTTTTCTTATAAACTGTTAAAAGCAATTTTCCACCATCTTCACATGTTGTGCATTTTCCAGATAGAGGTATTCTTCTGTACTTAGTATTGCATTTTACGCATCTAAAAGTTTGAGAGCCAAATGCTCGTAAACAACCAATCATATCGGGGAAGAAATGTTTATTGATTACTCGTTCAGCAACATCCTCTAGTTTTACTGCACGAATTAATTTAGCAACAGCTAATTGTGCTTCCAATTTATCGATCATTTTACCTAATCGAGAATAAGCTGTTGATACAGGACCAATACCTATGTCAGATGTTTCATGAGTATAATAGAAATTTTCGAATTGTCCTGGTGTTTCCAATCGATTTGCTATTAAATCAATGATTTGAGCAATCTTCTTTGACTCTATGAATTTGAATGATTGTTCATAAAATTCCAATGGATATCTTTTCGTGCAATCCACAGCATGGGATTCATCATCAACTTCTAATGGATTCAAAATAAGTCCCAAAGTTAGTGGTGCATCCATAGATCCACCTCGAGTAATTGGTAGGAATTGTTTGGAAAAGTCCAGAAATCCTTCTAACATTAAAATAACTGCGTCTTCATCACCATCACAATTACGCCTTTTTGCTGCGTGCCAGTAAGGATGTGCAAGATTACCTTTTACACTAGAGAAACCAATAACCCGTCCTGTGATTCCAGATGATGTATGGGGAGCAAGACCAATAATAAAATGACCAATTAAATCAGTAATGCGATTTATGTTATAAAATCTTGGCAAACCATAAACGGATTCCAAAAGATCATCAACATACTTTGAAACACGAACTAAGAAATCACCATTATCAATATTCAATACTACATCTTGTATTTTTAATTCTATGATTTGATCATCTTCAGATAAAGGTTCACCATGAATATCTTTAGTATATCCCAATCGTGTTAATTGTTCTATATTAGCATTCACTTCTTTTGGTTTGAAATGCATTAGTGGAATATCTGTAGAATCAAAACGAATTGTTCCATCTTTATAAACATTCAAACCGTGTCTGGCTCTTAGGAAACCCTTTTCCAGTATTTCTGGGATTCTATTCTTATTCATTAATTTCTTTACGCCTTTTGTTATTGAAGGTATTGAACCACCAAGAGCTTTTTTGACTCGAGTAATTTCGGAGTCGATGTTTATTAGTCTCGTAGTAAAGCTTACAGATGATCTTTTACATTCATCACAGAAATTCTCAGAAAGCTCTTTACCACATCTTGGGCAGTTTTTTGTAATAGCAGTTCTTTGATTACATGTAGGACAATTAGAAAGGTGTGTGATGGTATTGCATGTTGAGCATTCTCGCTGAACCACAGTTATCTCAATATTCTTTTTCTTACCGGCTTCAATTAGAAGTCTACTGTTTCCTCTTCCTTCCATTTCTATTGGGTAGAGAGAATGAATTGGAGGATTCATTTTACGTTCTTTTGCTTTTTCAGGACGTCCCATTCTTGCTCCAGAATATATTGGAGTTTTTAATTTAATCTCAAAAGGAACGATGTGTTCGAATGGTGGTCCACCTGTTCTCTGCACTTTTTTTGGATCAATTGACTCATTATTAAGTTGCATACATTGTTCAATGATTAAATTACTTTCATCTATTACAATATAGTTCTTTTTCACTTTGTGAGGTAAACCTATGACCTCAAAAAATCGTTTTGCTCCGAAATTTTTCTTCAGAATAATTGCATTAGGATTTTCTGTTAATTCTGCAATCAATTTCGCATCTTTTACTCTATGTTCAATAATCTTACTCCGTAGATCAAAGAATTCATCAAATGATATATCATGCCAAGCATAATTATATTGAGGATGTAAAGGTAGGAGCAGCTCATAGCAAAAAACCAAAGTTTCTTCTTGTGTTGGTTTTGTTCCAATTGGGTTATTTAGAAATTCTCGTAAGCGTTCCTGTTTCATGCCTAATTTCTTTGATGCTACTCCTAAATCATTATTGCATCTAGATTTTATACGAGATTCTAGATATAATACCCACCATTCTTCAACAAAACCAGAAGGAATTAGTGGATGATTATTTTCTAAGAACTCACCAAAACCAACTAACAAATCACCTAAGAATAAAATCTCTATGATTTTCTTATTGTACTTTAGTGCATCTTCATAAGTATTGAGTTGCACTACTGAACCATCTTTCAAGAGAACAATTGGTCCCTCAATTGAATCTACTGGCATTACAATGCTTCCTTTTCCAGGTCTTTCTGTTCTAATGTGTGTTCCAGGAGCTAAGAATTCCATAACAGCCTTCATTGTAGCTGGATGAATACCAATTCCCGCTAAGCCAGTATTTCGAGAATGTCCATATCTAATTCGAAAACCACCACGATGAGATGGATGAGAAAATACTGGCCTCCCAGCTATTACATCTTTAATATAGCCATCAGAAGGCTGCGTTTTTGCTTTCATTTCTTCTTTTTCTTGATCATCTTGAGCTTTAGCAACAGATGCTTTTAGATCTTTTAACCAATCCCAATCAGAAAGACCAACAGCATTCACTGTTTTTAAAATCTTCATTGCTCGACCTACAATTCCATCATTTAGAACTAAGCATGCCCCACCTCGCAAACAATTTGTTTCTATTCGAGGTAAATCCCTAAATGCTGAAACTTCATCAGGATTTGTGCTTTCCCCTGTTACTTCCACAGGTAAATTCTCAACAGCAGTTTCAATTTGATCTGCAGTAGTAGGACTTTGCAAATGCATGACTCTATTGTATAAATCAACTTCTTCTACAAATCGCTTCATTTCTTGCCTTGTTGCTTTGTATTTAGACAAGTTAAGCGCTTTTCTAACATGATCAGAGATAAGGACTGTTAGAGCTGCCTCAGTTCCTCCAGCAGATCTAATAGGTCCGGCAAAATAAATGGCTAAATATCTAGAATTATCTTCATTACGTTTTATTTTGACTTTTGCAATTCCTTCTAGTGGAGCAGCAGTTACACCTTCGGTTAAAATTGCTAAAGCAGTTCGAATAGCCATATCTGCTTTTTGCTCTTCTGAGACATCTCCAACATATTTTCCTGTAGCAATTTCATAAGCAATCTTAAAAGCTACGTTTTCTCGATCCATCTGTAAATTAAGGTTTCGAATTCTTTCTGCAATTCCAGCAAGGCCAATTAAACCTTCCACTTTCCCAGCTACATCTTTTGCTAGATGAATCTCTGGTACAGTTTCAGGATCTAACCCTTTCTTTCGTGCATTTTGTGCAACTTCGTAAAGCTTAATGACTTCCTCTTCTAGCATCTGGAAGTATTCTTTCATTTCGTCTGATGCAGCTAGCTCCAATTTTCAACCACAACAATTGCTCTTAAGTTAAAATACTGATAATCTAAATTATGATGATATTATTTTACTTTGAATTGCTTTTAAGAACTCTGGTATTATTTCTTTCAAATGGTTTTATCCTTTAAATGTTTCATGAGAAGAATAAGTCTATGTACTCAACTATTTGATTATCAATTATAAATGGAAGTAAACCAAATACGATTAAGCACAATGCTAGAAGAGTACCAAAAAATGTCTGTAAAGTCAAATCGCGACTTATTCCACCTTCAGTTAAACTGACATCCCTAGCAGATTTTCCAAATAGTAGGTATTTGAATACTAGAAGATAGCCAAAAAGCATCATTATAACAATTACAATTAAGGCAATAGCAAAGAAAAGGTAATCTAATTTTATTAGAGATAGGAAGAGCATGTAAAGATTTACT
>JAUVZH010000141.1 GCA_030602675.1 Candidatus Heimdallarchaeota archaeon
AATGCCCAATTGTTGATGATAATATCAAATTTGATTTCATGAGCAGCATCAATCATTACTTCTGTACCCTCAATAGGTGTATCTTGAGTGTAGATGTGCATAACAAGATGAAGGTCAGCGCCATTGGTAAATCCCAATAGACTTAATGTAATTATCACATGGTCTGGATCAGTATCGTTAATATCACTTAACCAATCTTCAGTAACAAGATTGTAAAATCTGCCACCAACAAGTTCTGTTCGGTCATCAAGAATATCATCATCGCCATAGTACTCTTGAATTTTAACTAATTGGAGTTTATACATTTCATCAGCATCAGATTGATTTCCATACCACCACATAAGATGCCCTTGACTAGGGATAATCTTGACAGTTAATCCATTAGTTTGAACTGTTATTGCGCCCAAATTTTCGCTAATAGTTACTCCTTCAGATCTAGCAGTTAATTGTGAACCGGCAGATAAGAGGAATAAACTGATTAATGAGATTCCTATTAATGATTTTTTTAATGTTTTCATAATAATTTTACCACCTGGGTATTAGTTTAATTGAAACTTTAAGCCACCACTTCATTGTGGAAGAATGGGTTTCTTCTCTGTGCGTTCTTTTTAGCAACGCATAAAAGGTGCTCATTGTTTACTGAAACTAGTATAGAACACAGTTGATTTTTAATAATCTCAAACAATGGTTGAGCATGTGTATGTGAAGGTTCAAAATAGGTTTAGAATACGTTTACAAAAGTGATATTGAACAGATAGCACACTGAAATGAGCTAGTTTCTACTGTTTTGATGGATATTCATTGTATAATGAACTGTTTTTCCTAAGAAAATAAAATTCATTCATAAGCAGTTGAACGTTCAAGATTCTTAGAAAGAATAATAAATTGATTTGTCTACTCTAACAATGGAGTAATCTACTATGCGAGATCTCACAGAAAAAGCATTAGAGACTTGCAGCAAGGAAGGAGCTTCGTATGCAGACATACGAATAGTGACGATAAAAGACGAGGACATTTCCATCAAGAGAGGGAATATACAAGCGCTTAATATTACCAATATCAAGGGATTTGGAATAAGAACAATAGCTAATGGTGGACTTGGATTCGCAGGATCGTACTTAGTTACCCCTGAGGAAATTAAAAGGGTAGCGAAACTTGCTGTAAGAATAGGAAAGGCTTCAGGAGCAACGCGAAAGAAGCCGATAGAATTTGTTGATGTAAAAGCAGTAGAAGATAGTTATAAAACTCCTTTTAAGAAGGATCCGTTCTCTGTTCCAACAGAGGAAAAAATCGAAATTTTGGTTGAAGTGGATAAGAGGTTGAAAGAATACAATCCTGATGTCATTAAAATGACTCAATCAGATTATCGAGGACATAGAGAAGAGAAAATTTTTGCAAGCACAGAAGGAGCCTACATAACACAACAAATAACCTTTGCTGGAGGAGGATTCTCCTGTACAGCAATAAGCCCTGGAACACAACCACAAAGAAGATCATTCCCTGGATCTTTTAGAGGAAACTTCTCAGCAGAAGGATACGAGTACTTTGAAAGCTTGAATCTCCTTGAGAATGTTGAAAAAACAGCAAAGGAAGCAATTGCATTAACAGAAGCAAAAGCATGCCCAACAGAGAAAACAACTCTACTAATAGATGGACATCAATTGATGTTGCAGATCCATGAAAGCTGTGGACATCCTACAGAGCTAGATAGAGTTTTAGGAACAGAAGCAGCATTCGCAGGAACAAGCTTCATGACTCCAGATCTTCTTGGGAAACTGCAATATGGTAGTGAACATGTCAACATGGTAGCAGATTCGACATCGCTAACAGGTTTAGGAACCTACGGTTATGATGACGAAGGAGTAAAAGCCAAAAAAGTTGATCTAGTAAGAGAAGGTCTTTTTGTAGGATATCAAAGCTCTAGAGAAACTGCAGCAATAATAGGCTTAGAAGAAAGTTCAGCTGGTATGCGAGCGGATAATCCACAAAAACTTCCATTGGTTAGAATGGTAAATATTAATCTCGAACCAGGAGATTGGAAGAGAGATGAAATAATAGCTGATACCAAGAAAGGAATTCTCATGTCAACAAATAAAAGTTGGAGTATTGATGATAAACGACTAAACTTCCAATTTGGAACGGAAATTGCTTGGGAAATTGTTAATGGAGAAATAAGCAATATCATAAGGAGCCCAACATATACAGCCATCACTCCAGAATTCTGGGGAAGTATGGATGCTCACTCAAAGGATGATTGGAAGCTATTGGGTACTCCAAATTGTGGCAAAGGTCAACCGGGTCAAGTTATGTATGTTGGTCATGGTTGTGGAACAGCAAGATTCCATAACGTTCGAGTAGGAATAACAAAGGAGGCTACAGCAACCGATGGAGTTCAATAAGGAATTATTACTAGAGAAAGGTCAATTTGTTCTGAAAGAAGCTGAAAAACTTGGAGCAACTCAAGCAGAAGTAACCATTTCTATGAGGAATTCAGCTTTAACACGTTTAGCAAATAGTATCATTGATCAAAATGTTGCTGAACGTCATGCTACTGTTTCAACCATAATTTATATCGGTAAAAAGAAAGGCTCTACAAGTGTTGAAGTTCTTGACAAAGACTCACTGAAGCAAGCTATTGAACAAGCTGCTAAAATTGCTAAAATCTCTCCTGAAAATAAAGATTTCAAATCACTTCCTGGTCCACAAAAATATTCCACTGAAATATCCATTGAAGACTTTGTTTCAAAGAACACCTTAAATGCTACTCCTGAACAAAGAGCTGAATTTGCTACGTTGGCTATTGATTCTGCTCATGCTATTGATAAGAGAATCAATGCTGTTGCAGGTGCTATTTCTCACATTGCTGTTGAAAATCTCATTATGAATTCACTTGGTGTTGAAGCCTATGAGAAAGGCACTGGTAGCAATGTCAATCTGACAGTTCTTGCTGAAGATGGCAAAGAGCAAACAGCTGGTTGGTCTGCAGATAATCGTAAGGATTTCACAGAGCTTCATATACAAGAAGTTGCTGAAAAAGCTGCTCGAAAAGCTGCTGACGGTTTTGGTATGAAATACCTTGAACCTGGTGAATATGAAGTCATTCTTGAACCAGCTGCTGTTGGTGGTTTGATGTTCTTTATGAGCTATTTCGGTTTTAGTGCTATGATGTACCAGGATTACATTAGTTTCCTTAGAGATAAAATCGGAGATAAGCTCTTCTCTGAAAAACTTAACTTATGGGATGATTCTTTCGATAAACGACTTGTTTATCAAGCTCTCTTTGATGATGAAGGCTATCCTAAATCCAAACTTGAGATGATTACCAAAGGTGTTGTCAAGAATCTTGCCTATGATACTCTTACTGCAGATAAAGATGGTGTTAAGAGTACAGGGCATAACGCTAAATTCAGAGGTCGATCTATGCCATTTCCCGGAAACTTGCTCATTAGTGATGGAAATTCAAACCTTGATGAAATGATCGCTGAAACTAAGAACGGTATTTTAGTGACTCACTTCCATTATCAAAATGCAGTCAATCCAACTAAAGGTATTTTCACTGGACTAACAAGAGATGGTGCTTGGTATGTCAAGAACGGAGAAATTCAGTATCCATTAAGAACATTGAGATACACTGATAGTGTTCTTAAATTCCTTGCTAACATTGATCTTATTGGTAAATATATGGATTTGAATGACACTCAAGCAAAAGTTCCTCCAATGAAACTTCCAGCATTCACTATATCTGGTTCTCAAAAGGAATAAATTATGGGGATGTCTCCCTATAATCTCTTTTTTTTATTACTTCTCTCTTTTTAGGTTTATTTCGAATTGAGCTAGGGATTTAGGTAGCTTTTCTTTCTTAGTTACTTTTGCAAATTCCAATCCAATAACACCATTCAGCATTTCGCGTTTCTCTTCTTCAGTGGGCATGTAAATGTATCTCCCTTTGGGTATATCTTTGGTAATTTCTTCAAAAATTTCATCAGGATGGTGTCGATCAAAAGGACCATGGAAAAGAAAAATTTCTTCTTCAATCTTTGGCAATTCACTCTTTATGTTAAATTTAAAATTCTGTAGACTTGATTTGCGCCATTTCCAAGGAGTAGAACCTTTAACAAAGTCGATTACTCTTTCTCTTTGTGTTTGGTTTTTCATACCTGCTAGAATTATGTTAGCTAATACCATTCTCAAAATTCCAATAACAAATGAAGGTACAACAGTTATTGCTCGTATCCAGTTCTTATAAAAAGCCCATTCAATAAAAGGATCAAAAACAACTATCGTTGGAGCATTGAGTGTTTTATCAAGTAATCCTTGAAGAACTATACCGCCACAGTAGCTTGATCCAAAGAGCACGAAATCTTGTTTATCTAATCCAAGATATCTTATAGCAAGACCAATATCCTTTGCTGTTCGTTTAATCGTAAGATCTGCTTTAAATCGTTTTTTTATTTTACTTGATGTTTTCTCTCGAGTTTCAAGAAAGTAATATTCACACTTTTCAAATAACGGTACAGTAAAATCCTTCCATGACCACAATGTCGAATTAAAACCTGGAACAAACAGTATAGGTCGTTTAGTTATTGGATTTTTAGGTTTATGGTGAAAGACCTGTATTTCATCATCTTCTACAGGAATATAAAATGAATTACATATACCTTCTTCGTAAAAATCAGGCACTTCACTATCGTTTACTTTGATTAGTTCATCAATTTTCTTCAATTGCTCTTCTGTGACTTTGCTTTCCTTATACGATGCGTTCACAATAATTCTATCTCCTGCCATCAATGAGATCTTGTGGTTAACCTTTATGTATGGGAATTTCAAAAGATTTCAGACTTTCGGGTATTCCATCATTTTTAGTTTTCATAGCAAATTCAGTAGCAATAACTCCTGCCAAAAGTTCACGATCTTCATCTTTAGTTTCCATAAAGATAAATCGACCCTTTGGTATTGCTTTTGCAAAATTGTAGTAATCAATTCTTGGATGATACTTATCTAATGGACCATGACAAATGAACAGTTCTGACTTAATCTCTGATAAATCATTAGTGATATCAAATTTCTTGTTTTGAAAGAAGCTCTGTTTAAACTTCCAAGGTTCTGCTCCTTGTAAAAATGCAACCATTCTATCTTTTTGTGCTTGATTTTCCATTCTTGCTAAGGAAATTTTAGCAAATATTGTTCTCATTGGTGATAATATGAAAAGAGGAACAATTCGCATCATTACATTTGAAAAGAAATCTCCATAAATCCAATTTGTGACGGGATCAAATATTACAACAGTTGGTGGTTCTATTAACTGAAGAATTAAAGATTGAAAAATAACTGCACCACCATAACTAGCTCCATATAATACATGGTCTCTTTTGCTTAAACCGAGATAATCTATAACCTCAGGTAAATCTCTTGCAGATTGTTCTACATCTAAACGTACTTTTCTATTTCGTTTTATTTTACTTGAAGCCTTCTCTCGTGTTTCAAGATAGAAGTATTCACCGATACCATGTTGAGGTACATGAAAATCTTTCCAAGTAAATGGTGCTGCCACATAACCGGCGAGAAAGATTATTGGTCTTTTTGTTAGATTCTTTTCTGGTTTGTGGTGAAAGACTTTCAATTCACCATTTTTTACAGGTACATATATTACTTCATTCACTCCTTCTTCACAAAACATAGGCACGTCTCTTCTACCTTTGTCTAGGTAAGTGTTTATCGTCTGTTTTTGTTCAGTGGTAAGATTGAATATCTGGTTGTTATTTTCGGACATAATACAAATCTCCAATTTGGCTTTTAGTCTCTTTGAATTTTAATTTCGAATTTTTCAAAAAACTCTGGCAGTCCTTCCTCTTTAGTTTTCATAGCAAATTCTTTTGCAATAGCGCCTGCCATTAACTCACGATTCTCATCTTCAGTGTTCATGAAGAAAAACCGTCCTCTAGGAATCATCCTTGAAACCTTGTAGTAAATTTCTCTTGGATGGAACTTATCCTTAGGTCCATGAAAAAGAAAGACTTCGTTTTCAATTTTGTTTAAATGAGGATAAAGATTAAAACTAGTATTTTGTATAAGTGCTTTGCGCCATTTCCAAGCAACAGCTGCATTGACAACTTCTTTATTCCTTTCTTTCTGTGCTTGATTCTTCATATTTGCCAATACGATTTTCCCAAGAAGTCTTTTAATAATTTCTAAGACAAAGGGTGGTGTCAAACCAAAGAATAATTTAACTAGAAGCTTATGATGAACATATTTTGGAAAGGGATCAAAAGCGATTGTTGTACCTGGATTATAGTATTTATTAACTAATCCTTGCAGTAAAACTCCGCCACACCAACTAGCACTCATTAGAATGTAATCTCTCTTATCTATATTCAAATACGTTATAACATCCCCAACATCTTTTGCTGTTTGATCAATAGTGAATTTTATTTTTCTTCCTCTTTGGATTTTGCTGGATTTCTTTTCTCGAGTGTCAATAATGTAATATTCACCTATATCATGTGAAGGAATACTATAGAATCGCCAAACCCAGGGTGGATTGCCAAATCCTGGAAAGAATACAATAGGTCTTTTGAATTTGTTATCTTCTGGTACGTGGTGAAAGACCCTTAGCTCACCATCATCTACTGGAACATATAGTACTTCCGATTCACCTTCTTCGTAAAAAAACGGAACATCTCTTCTTGCTTTTTTAACAAAATTCTCTATTGCATTTTTCTGTTCAGTATTTAATTGAAACACTCGTTCTATATCTGCCATTTATTGCACCGAATTCTCAAGATTTTATAACATATCAGTTTTTTAGATTTTTGGAGAAATTGGCGCAT
>JAUVZH010000308.1 GCA_030602675.1 Candidatus Heimdallarchaeota archaeon
AAAGAAAGCTATAAAGCCAAATGTAAATTTCAGGTTTCTCAAAACTAGCAAATAATTGCAAGAAAGCATCCACTGTTGGAGCTAAAACAGCAAAGATAATTGCAGCAAGGATATATCCGAGACCTGCGACCATAAACAAGTATTTGTAATAGATTGCTTTGTTCATCTAAACACCCAGCTATTATTATGTAGTTATAGTAAATATTCTTTTTGTATTTAGAGAGACAAAAAAAAGGAATAAATAGATAGTTTTTCCCGCGAACGGAAGAAGAAAGAGCATTTTTGTTTGTCTTTCAATTAATAGTTCATTTACTATCTATTATTCTCTGAAATCTTCACCATGGAAGATGCCCATTGGATAGACCCCTTCTGTTGGAATCGCTTCGACTTTATCAGTAATTTTCTTAACTGATTCGAGATCTTTAGCATCCCATTGACAAAGAATCTTGATTATCTTCCCATCTTCATTGAAGATACCCCAGCTTTTAATCCAGTAAGCATCTTTGGTGTTTAATGCTTTGAAGGCTTTACCAATTGGCGTAGCCTGTTCTATGGTTGCTGGAATTGGTACTGGATGAATAGCTAAAAATTTTGGCATTTCTTTTTTCACCTCAATTTTATTTATTATGGAATGGTAGTTGGCAAACTAACGTCATGATATTGTGACCAACCAAATAGATTGATGCATAATGTTGCTTCTAAACCAAATAAATCGAGTGCTGTTTGTACGATTAAAGTAACAAAAACACGATCAAAAATCCTAGATATTTCTAGTCGAAGATGATTATTTGAAAAAACATGTCCCTTAGCGGAATTTATGACACTCATTTTATCAACAAATATCACAGGTGCCTCAGGCGGTGGGAAGTAGCAATAGTCGAATATCAGTTGTTTTTCATAGAGAATTTTCTCAATCTTATGAAACTCAGAGATGAATTTCGCTTCAAGATGATCTTTTAGTTCTCCCTCTGCGATAATAAAGTTATCATATATTCTATGAAGCTTGACAATTTTTCGTTCAAGTTTAACGCAGCGATGTTGAATTAAGCCATCAACGAATATATCTTCTAAAGTAAACAGAAGTGTTTCAAAATCATCAAAAGGCATTCGTGGACGATAATAGTTAACAATATCATAGTCACCACTAGCTAGTATTACATCAATATTTTCTTCAGCTCTTAAAGTAAATTTGATACCTAGCTCTAAACCTTTTGCAAATGCTTCCTCAAATAACTGTACTTGCATTTCTGCAACAACGGGATGTGGGAAAAAACCCTCCCAAATATAATCGACCTCTATGTATTCTTGTCCATTATAAGCATTAGATGCTAACAATGGTAAAGGCATACATAAGGCTAAAACTAAAATCATTATTGGTATTTTTTTTAGGTTAATTTTCATATTCCTCCCAATAATTTTGTGGTATGACAAAATATCTTTTAAGTAATATATAAGAATTTTGTAGTTATACAAAAATAATTAAAAAAAGAGGAGTGATCCGGTCAAGAACCGGACACAAATTAAAGACTTAATAGTGTTTTCAATCTTCAGGATAACAATTAGGTAGAGAAGTATCATGAAATGGCAGCCATTGATAGAGGTGATAAACCAGATAAGTTTCATAGGGATTATAGGTTGAATGATAGTCTAGAAAGACATTACGATCAATTATCGCGTTTAATGCTAATCTTAATTCGAAATCTGCGAAAACGTGCCCAGGTAGACAATTATATGTTATTACTTCTGTTTTTATTGTTGGGACAGGTCCCCATTCCCAAGAAGATGGTTCTAACCATCGGTTAAATACGGAGAGATATTGTTTTTCCCAAAGTCGTTCTTCGATATCTTGGAATGCATCAACCATATCAGCTATGAATGCTTCATCTACAACATCAGGATGATCTACTGCATCCCAATACATTCCCCAGAGTTTGTCAACGCACTTGAAGATTTTTGCATCATCATGGTTCAAAGCATAGTAGTTTAGTAACACATTAACAAAAGCATACAAGAAAATATCGCCGTCTCTTGGTAGACTCATAATTCCTCCGTAGGTTATATCATAATCTCCTTGATAGAACCGCCAAGCATCAAGATCATAGAAATAGATAGGATTAGCTTCCAAACCTAAGTCTTCAACAGAGGATATTAGTTCATCAACTATTACTTGTTTTTCTGGTGTCTCTAACCAGATTTTCAATATAACGACATCTAATTCTTCTGCGTCAGCATTTGTTGGAAAAATGGTTATTAGAGGTAGTAAAATTACTAATAAGAAAATTCCAAGTGCAATTTTCTTCTGTTTCAATTTAATTTTTCTTCCCCTCCATGAGGATTTTTGTCTCGGGACAAATATTATTTTAAATCAATATAAGTATTTTGTCGCAAGGATTTTGTAGTGAGACAAAATATAAGCTATTGTGCTTGTGTATTTTGTAGTGAGACGAAAAGATTTTTATGTTTAGAAAAGCTAAAGATATACGAGTGGTAAGTATGCCTGAAGAAAAAAGAAAAGTTGGACGACCAAGAAAGTACGAAACACAATCAGCACGACAAAAAGCCTATCATGAACGCAAAAAACAAAAAATGAAGGAATTAGAAGAGGAAGTAAAAGAATTGGAGAGGCAAACTCTATTTCCCTCTGATTCACTAGATGATGTTTTTGAAGGACATGTTTTCAAAGAAGTATCCAAATTTTCTTGGAAAAGGATTACTCCAAGTGAGATTGCTCTTATGGGAACACAGGATCTGGAATTATTGGTTAGAGAATTTCGAGAGAGAATCCATGAGCAATCATCATTTAATAGATCCCTCGAAAATATTGTGATGGGTATTATCAATAAAAATTACCTTGCAACTAGAGAAAACCCTCCTTTGGAAAGACTAAAAGGAGTCACTTTACAAATTCAGGAAAATATTGGGAATTTAGAGGAAAGAATGCAACAGCAAACATTGCTTTATCTAATGGAGGCAGAGCTTACAAATCGAGAAAGATTAGATGGTAGGAAAGCAAAATTAGATCTTTTTGAAGCAAAAATAGAAGAATTAGAAAAAGAGGTTAAAGAAAAGAAAGTTGAAGTGAAGAAAAAATTCCATTAGCTAATCATCTTTCTTCCATCTTTTTGTCAATAAGATTTATTTTTATGAAATATAATAGTTAAATTACAAGAGTTAGAATTTCCATTTGTATTTTATAAATACATTTCTAGCTTGAGGGCATTATCTCATAAGGACCAGGGTTAAAATGGAAGATGGTTTGGAAGAAGTAATTGATTTATTTAAAATTCAAAAATATGAGGAATGCTTGAATACTATTCTTGAAATTGAAAAACAAGTTGAGTTAAATACTGTTCAAAGAAAGAAAATTTCTGACTTTAAAATTCGATCACTTATCAGATTGAATAAGTTTAGTGAAGCTCATAGTATCATTGATCAAGCAATCAAGAAGCACTCAAAAAATAAAGATTGGGAAAATGTTCTTGAAAATTTAATCTCGAAAATTAGAATATTAAATGGGGAATGGAAATTAAAAGAAGCATTAGATGTAATTGATCAAGGAGAATCAATTTTAAAACAAATTAAAAAACTAACAGCAGGATTGATTGAGAACAAGGGATGGTTATTATACTGGAAAGGTTTTATCTATAACTTTCTTTATAAAACAAAGGTATCTATTGAATTCCTTCATGAATCATTGAATTTTGAAGAAAAAAACTCACTTAGCGTTATTAGAGGCCAAACCTTACATTGGTTAGGTAATGGATATGGCACATTAGGGCAATATGATTTAGCTCTCAAATATAAAAATCAAGCGCTACAGTATTTTAAAGAGATAGGAGATGATCTCAATGTTGCACACCTACTACACAACATTGGTATAACTTATGCTGAAAAAGGAGAATACAAAAAAACTAGAGAATGTTTTAAAGAAAGATTCAAAATCACTGGCGAATACCCTCATGCTATAGCTGCCATTGGAGATAGTTATTGGCGCGAAGGAGAATTGGAGAAAGGATTAGAATATATTGAACGTGGATTAGAAAAACTTCAGGTGCAATTTAAAAACATTGACAAAAATTTTATTGTTTCTTTTATACTTGCAAATTTACATTCTCGAATTGGAAAAATGGATGAAGCAATGGAATTATACAAGAAAACAATTGATCTTGCGAGTATTTTTCCACGTCTAACTACCATTGGTTATTGCAATGTTGGTATTTCAACGGGTTATTTTTTCCGAGGAGAATTCGACAAAGCATTAGAACATGCTTATGCTGC
>JAUVZH010000074.1 GCA_030602675.1 Candidatus Heimdallarchaeota archaeon
CGGGATTCATCGAATTCTGATATCTCAACATCTGCTTTGCTTTCAACAGAGAAATCCTTTACTTTTCCTTCCATTAAGATGTAAAGATCTTGAGAGTAATTGTAACCCCATTTATTTGCTTTTTCCAAAGTTCCTTTGTACATTTTTCCAACTCGAGTTTGCACTTTCTTAACGCCTTTCTTCTTCAAATTTTCAATAGCTTTTTCGAATAACATTTCAGAACAATCTTCATGTCCTTTAAGTGTTAACGGAAATTCAAGATTCGCACGTTTAATGCTATCTTCACTTTCCGGTACTATCCCCGAGGTTAGAAAACCAACCAATTTATCACCTTCAAAAGCATAGAGCTTAGTTTCAGGATCAAAATTATCTTGCGAATAAATTTGTTTCAATTGTGCAGCTGGTGTTTGACCAAAAGCTTGCCAATCTTTTGTGGCTTCAGTGCCTACTTTTTCCTGTGCTTCCAAGAATTCCTCTTGGTAGCTCTTAATATCATACTTAGGCATATATAGACTATTTCTTGGAAGTAATATTAAGCTTAGCACTAATATTAGAAAATGGCTAATGCCCCAATAAACTCAAGCAAAAATAGATAAATAAGAAACAAATAAACGAAATCGAGGATCGCTATTTGACAGCTGAAGAAGGCAAAAAAAATACCAAAGGCTTTGAAACAATACAATTCAAATATGATGGGCCAAAATGGGATGCTCATGTTCATCTCTACAAAATAGATGATACAGCTGATTTAGTGAAATATGCTAAAGAATACAATATCCAAAAATTCACTGCAATTGTAAGACAAGATTGGGAACTATATGAAGAAAAGTTTCCGGATTGTTTTGTTTATGCTAGGTTTATTATGTCTCAGAATTTCTTTACAGGAGATCTTCAATCTGTTCTTGATGACATACAGAAAATTCATGATGAGGGGTATCCTATCGCAAAATTCTGGTATGCACCTCGGTGGAGAAAGTATATCGAAGATCAATATAAGGTTAAAATTAAAGGTTTCAGAATTGATGATCCAAAATTAGAACCTGTTTTTGCTAAAATAGAAGATCTTGGTTTAATGATGATTTTTCATATAGCTGATCCAGATATTTTATACGAAACAAAATACCAACCAGCAAGCTTCTATGGAACAAAGAAACAGCACCTACAGGAACTAGAGAATATTCTCTCTCGTCATCCTAACTTAAAAATCCAAGTGGCTCATATGGCAGGGCAACCTGAGAATTTACCTAATCTCGGAAAGTGGTTGGATAAATATCCTAATTTATACGTTGATACATCCTCAGCAAAATGGATGGCTCGAGAGTTTTCCTATAAACCTGATGATGTTACTGAATTTTTCAAACAATATAAAGATCGAATACTTTTTGGTACAGATATTGTGACAGGTCGATCAGATAGAGAACCGATACCAGGCTACTACTATCTACGTTATCTTTCATTACTTGCATTATTGGAAACTGATGCCAGAAATCTACCATTACCTCTAGAAGATCCTGAAAACAATAATCAAACAGTTATTAATGGTTTGGATTTACCATTAAAGGTTTTAAGGAAAATCTATTGGGATAACAGTAAGAAACTCTTTTCGAAATAGTAATTAATCAATTATTAGTATTTTTTCTGAACATGAAGGGCAACGATGATTTTTCGTTAATATATTGCTTACAAAACGGCTTTGATTGCGTGTAATAACCTTCTCTTTACAACTTGGACAATAAGTATTGAGAGCTGGATGTCCTAGAATATTACCAATATACACGAATCTCAAGCCTTCTTCCATTGCAATGGAACGAGCCTTTTCTAAAATAGCAACAGATGTTCGAGGTTTATGGTAATTATATGCAGGATAGTAAGCATTGAAATGAATGGGAACATCTTCATGGTAATCCTCAACAATTTTCTTTGTAATAAACCTAAAGAAATCAAATGAATCGCTTATTTCAGTAATAACAAGAACAACAATTTCAATGTGGATTTTTCTCTCGAGAGCAATTGAGATATTCTCAAAAATATGATCGATATTTGCATCACAATATTTTTTCATATTTTCTTTCCCACCTTTTATACTTACAACCATAGCAGATAATTTAGCTGAAATAAGCTCCTCTAGAACTTCCAATGACATATACCCATTAGTAACGAAATTGCTGTAGAGGTTTGAATTGTTCTTCCTTAAAATGCTCAAAACATCAATAACATAGTCAGCTAGAAGTGTAGGTTCATTAAAAGAAAAAGAAATGCCAGATGATCTTGGTTCTTTTAATATAGATTGGTAAAGCTCTTCAGGTGAAAGGATTTCTTTAATACCGTTTTTCGTAGGAAATGTCTTGGTTATTGTATAATTTTGACACCATGGACAAGTAAAATTACATGACCAAGAACCAACTGTAGTTGCGAATGTTCCTGGATAGAAATGATAGAATGGTTTTTTCTCTATTGGGTTAACTGACATTGATGAAATATTCCCATAATTCAAGGATCGAATATTATTTTTCGAATTGATTCTTGTTTTACACTTACCAAACGAATTATTAGAGAGAATACAGCTATGACGACAAGTAGTACATTTGATTTTCTGATTTGATGTCCTTTTCTGGAATCTAGTAACAGTTAAATCATCAAGAGATTGTGAATTCATTTGGATCATTACTACTGAAGTTATATCATATAGTAATGTATGAACAAAACATCAATTTTAAGTTTACATAGAAATTTCCAGTTTTAGATACAAGAAAAAGAGAAAAGGAGAATCTTCACTCACCTGTTTGCACGATGAGCATATCTCATACGATTGTGATAACCGTAACCATGACCACTACCACATCGAATGAAACCTTTCTTCAAAATAGTTTCACCGCAAATTTCACAAGCATAAAAATTTTGGTAATAATTGTGTTCCCTTAGTTTGAGAGTAACTAATTGACAACAATTAGGACAGAAACGAAGTGTTTTCAATTCTTCCTTTGCTTCTCTTCTCCAATCTATTAACATATCTTTATCAAAATACTCATCTTTTAGCATGGTCTCAACTCTGCTGCAATCTAAGTTTGCTTTTTACAAACAAACCTCAATAGCAACTACTCGAAATAATATATAAGAAAGAAAAGAAAGGAACTCGTTTCTTGAATGACCGTTATCTGTGAGCTAATTTAGATTGGGATTCCAGATAAGAATACTAAATGAAAAATAAAAAAAAGAAGGAAAAAGTTATTTCCTTAGTAATAGCTAGAATTCTATTTCTTGCCTTCACAACCATAGATACAGAAATACCCACCTTCAAGTTCATCTCGTTTGTAAATTGGACACCCAAAACAAGTACAACCTTTGTCAACTATTTTGTCAGCAATTTCTGATTTTCCACGAGCACAAAAGAGAGCGTGTGGTGGTGACTCTTTCAATTTATTTTCCTTAAAAGTAGGACATATTCCGCAAAAATCTTTGCAGATCATCATGTTTTCTTTATTGTCTTCAACGGGTTTTGCCATAATTCAATACCCACCTAATTATAGGGATTTTCCTTTTTTAATAAGTATGTTTCTTAATAAATTAAAGCAATTTTATACAGAATTAGCGATAAAAACCACTATTCCCTTAGATTCTAAGGTTGAAAGAAAAAATGAGATTATTTGTCCTTTTTCAAATATGTTTTAGTAAAAACAGCACAAATAATCAGTCCTGACAGTATTACTAAAGTACTTACTGATATCTTCTTTGTCCCTTTTATCACAAATCTATATAGGTCTTCATAGATACCAACATTACCTAATACATCATCAGCTTTAATCCAGGCACTATAGTTGCCTGCTAGAACTTCATCTATAATTACACTATACGTGTTATTTTCAAAATTCGAAGATAATTGTGCTTCCTTCGAATACTCGAATTGTGATGTTTCCTGATTGTATTTATGCAGTTCTACGTACACTCTCGCTATAGCAAATTCATCGGTAATTTCTGCGATTACACTCAATGATTCAGTGCTTCCAGTAAATATAAAACCAAATTCATAATCCACTAAAATAGGTGGATTGTATTCGTAATAACCTAGTGCCTTAACCAAACCTTGTTGCACAAAATCATTCAGGTAAGCATAATCTGCAGTGACAAAAGGTCCATCAATGACAATACCATCAGCTATGAAATTTGCTCCTGCATTTTCGATATCAGTTTTAACTTCAGTATTTCCACTAATATTTCTACCAGAGATTATATCTGCTTCAGCAAAAACCAATGGTCCTGCACAAATTGCACCCAATACTAAGCCATCATTATATGCATCTACAACTAGATCTATTGCTTCAGGTATCTCAATAAGGTTGTCTGGAGCACCACCGCCAGGGACATACAAGAATTCGTAATAAGAAAGATTATTCAAATTATTAATCAGAATGTCAACTTCTATTGATGAACCACCTTCAGCTGTAACAGTACTAGTAGGACCAACTACAGTAATAGAACAACCATATTCCTCTAAGAAATCTTTAGGAGTGTTAAATTCTCCAAGGTTAACATGTAATGCAACGAGAAATATCCCTTGAACATCTTCTAAGGGTTTTGCTGCTTCAATTAATCTGGTGTGATTAACAAGGCTGAAAGTAATTTGTAAGCACACAAATAGAACTAGTAAGGTGGTTTTGCTTCTTTTTCTTTTCATAATAGACCTCCAATCATGAATACTAAATCTCATTTCTTAGCTTTCTTTTTATTTACAATATAGCTGATAATTATGCAAAAGACAAGACTAGAAAACAGTAAAGGCATGCTAATCGCTAAATTGCTACTGTTACCAATAACAAAGCTGAAAAGATTTAGATGCTCAGCGATATTTCCAAGAATGTCCTCTGCAATTATGCTAACACTATAATTTCCATCAGGGATTTGATAAATTGCTCCACTAAATGTATTATCTTCTTGGTTTTCGGTTAAATCAAATTCAAATGCTGATTCATATTGTGATAATTTAGAATTGTATTTGTTAAACTCGACTATTACTGATGCTACTCCAAAATAATCAGATGCATTAACAATGATGTATAGAGAATTATTGGAACCCGTTTGGACTATTTTACTGTTATAACTATGCAAAATGGGTGGGTCTGTTTCAAATAATCCTAAAGCTTTTACAATTCCTTGCTGGGCAATAGTATATACAAAAACAACATCACATGTGACAAAAGGATCATCAATAACAATTTCATCTGGGATGAAATTGGCACCAGCTTGTAGAATTTCTGTTCTTATACCAATATTCCCACTAATATTCCTACCAGATATGATATCAGCATAAGCAAAGACAACTGGTCCAGCACAAATTGCTGCCATAACTAAACCATAGTTATACGCCTCAACTACTAATTCTAATGCTTCAGGATGATAATCAATAATGGTTGCAACACCACCACCACCAGGTGTATACAAGAATTCATACCTCGAGAGATTATTGATATCATCTATTAAAATATCAACTTCAATATCAGGGCCTCCACCTGAAATAACAGTATAATTGGGTCCTACAACAGTTATTTTGCATCCCAGATCTTCCAATATTTCTTTAGGAATTTGAAACTCTCGATAGTCTGAAAAATCAGCAACAAGGAAAATCCCTTGAACATTTTCAAGAGGTTTAGCTGCAGTAATTGATTTGGAATGATAAGTAAAAGATATGATTAATTGGAGAAATAAGAATAACACGACAAGAGTTATTTTTAATTCCTTTTTTGCCAATCAGATCCCCTTGTAATGTTTCTATATGCTAAGGAATTAAAAAGAAATTCATAAGTCCAGAATTTTTACTGGACTAAAAGAAGGAAAAAGAATAAGGGATTTAAACCCCTAGTTCATTTCTTTACAAACTTTAGCAAATATTGCTAATCCTTTATCGACGTGTTCTTTATCTAAACAGAGAGGAGGTCTAAATCGAATTGATTTTTCGCCAGAAGATAAAATCAGTATTTTATTCTTAAAAAGCTCTTTTCTCATTTTATCTCTAAATTCTGTTGTAGGAAGATCAAAAGCGCACATCAAACCTCTACCTCGACCATTTGTCATTATTTCTTTTGAATCTTCACAAGTATCGGTTAGTGCTTTCTTGAGGTATTCTCCTACTTTATGAGCATTATCAACTAATTTATCCTCTTCGATGATTTCCAAGTATTTAGTAGAACGAACCATATCAACAAGATTGCCACCCCAAGTAGAGTTTATTCTGCTTGATACATGAAAGACATTGTCTTTGACTTCATCAATACGTTTGTTAACCATAATACCACAAACTTGTGCTTTCTTGCCAAAAGCAACAATGTCTGGTTTAACAAAATGTTCATAGGCCCACATTTTACCTGTGAGACCAATACCAGTTTGTACTTCATCAAAAATTAGCATGATGTCATTTTGGTCGCATATTTTTCTTAATGCTTTGAAGAATTCAGGACGGAAATGATTGTCCCCACCTTCACCTTGAATTGGTTCAATTATTAGTGAAGCAATATCTTGTGGATTTTTAGCTATTGCGTCATCAATTTTATGTAGTGCTTTCTCTTCTAGTTCCTTAACCTCTTCCAAGTGTTTTTCTAGAGGAAAAGTTATCATTGGAGCAGGAATTCTTGGCCATTTAAATTTGGGGAAGTAAGCTATTTTTCGAGGATCAAAAGTATTAGTTAAAGACAGTGTATAACCAGTTCGACCATGAAATGCTTTTTGGAAATGAATTACCTGTTGACCTAACATATCCTTGTGGTCTAATTCATAGTTCTTTCTCACTTTCCAATCAAAAGCAGTTTTCAGGGCGTTTTCTACAGCAAGTGCTCCTCCGGAAATTAAAAACAAATATTGAAAGTCACCCTTCATACCTATTTTGCTAAAAGTATCAACAAATTCAGCCATAGCCTCAGTATAACTATCAGAACTTGTTGGTTTATTAACAGCAGCTTTTGCTAGTATATCCATAAATTCTTTGGTACGAACTTTTGGATGATTGCAACCTAAAGGTGCAGAAGCAAAGAAGGTATAAAAGTCAAGATATTTGTCACCTGTTAATTTGTCATGAACGTAAAAAGAACTGCTCTTTTCCAGATCAAATATTATCTCATAGCCATCAATTAGCATATGTTTCCGTAGAATATCTAATGCAGGTTCCATGATAATCAACCTAAGCAATTGGATTTTGCCAGTTGTATATAATTTATACTATAGTTATTCGTTAGCTATTATTGAAGGAATAATTGGTGCATACGTTGGTTATTATCTAGCAAAGGATATAAGATTAAAAGAGAAAATTGTAAGTTAATTATTAAAAAAATTGAGTAACCCTTCATCTCTTCCTTACTTTCCAAATAGAATAAACTATTTACTTCAACAATTATAGTGACTTAATGAAAAAACGTGTTTAAGATGAGTGAAATAACGGAAATACCAGAATTGAAGAAGGAAATATTCGATAAATGGGCAGATGAAATTCTCTCAAGCTATAATATCTCCGATAATGAAACTCTAGAAAACATAACTCACTATGTTGCTGAATTCTTTAACAAGTTGTTTAAGAACTATCAAATATCATTTGCTGATTTACATCCAGATGGTATTTTTCCATTTGCAATAAATCGACTTGACAAGAAACCAAGTTATGCTGATGAAGAGTTTTATGAAGAATTATTCAAAGTAGAGAATCATTTGCGTTGGACTTATACAAGTGTTCTAACGAAGCTTTATCGAGAGAGAGAATGTCCTTTTGATACTGTTGAATGCCCTTATTAGATTCGTTTAAAGCTCTGCTAATGAATTATTATGATTTACCACCATAGCCTAATGCCAAAAAATCTAGCCAATATCCACAATACAATCCATAATACAAGGGCTGTTATTCCCAAAGCTAAACCAGCTATCGCCATGTTTCTCTTTAACTTGTTACTTAGTCCTATTACACCACAAACAATAGAAACAATTGCACAAATAGGTGCCAAAAAACTCATGAAAGGACTAATTGCTAAAATTAGTGCTAATATCCCACACCCAATTGCAACATAAACAAATATATTGGTATCTCTAGGTTTTGTAGGAGTCACAACCACTGCTTGTGTATTTGTATAAGAGAAGTCAGTTGGTTGCTGAGCAGTTGCTACCGGAGTTGGTTCCGGTGTCTCTTCTAGACTTGCTCCACAATTATTGCAAAATACATCTCCCTCTTTGATTGATGATCCACAAAAAGGGCAATACTGTTCTGAGGACATAATGCACACCTTTTGATATGTTAAATTACTTTTTTGTAGTAATCTTCTTGTAATTTAGTATACTAGTTTATACTATTTAGAATATTTGTTATTAAAAGGTTTTTTTTGAACTTTTATCGTTTTTTTCCCCAAAATTTATTTATGCTCAAGTTGAGAAGGGTTTGATATTCATAAATCAAATATTTTTGCTGCATTTCCTCCAAGAATTTTGTTTTTTTCCTCTTCATTAAATTCAGGTAATCCCCTTAATTTAAGTGGTGACGGTAATTCCATTTCTTTTATCCCTTTTACCCATCGTTCTAGCGATAACATTGGAGAAAATAAAGGCCAATCTGAACCAAATAAAATTTTGTCTACTCCACATGTCATCTTTGCCTTAACCAGCGTTTGGAAAAAATCAAATGGAACAAATTTAAAAATTGATTCCCAGGCTGAAATATCAATATACACATTAGGATTTTTTCCTGCCACGGTTATAGCCTCGTTTGTCCAGGGTTCACCCATATGTGCCATTATAATTTTGATTTTGGGAAAATCTACAGCAACAGTATCTATGTATGCAGGTCTACAATATTTAAGATATGTCTTTTGTGGACCACAACCAGTATGGCATAAAATTACAGCTCCAAGCTCTTCTACGCGCTCGTAAAAAGGGTAAAATTTGGGATCATCAGGATAAAATCCCGTTAAAGGCCAAAGCTTGACTCCTGCGAATCCGAGTTCTCCTATATTCCTCTCAAGCTCTTGAATGGCTTCTTTTCCTCTTCTTGGATCAATACCAGCAAGACCAATTAATCTATCGGGAAAATCTTTTACATACCCCGCAACCTTATCATTATATTCTTTGTAACTCATATGTCCTTGGAAAAGATACTCATAATCTAAAGCAAGTATTACTGCTTTGTCTATTCCCGCCTCATCCATTTCCTTTATTAATCTTTTCGGAGTCGCATTCAAAATTAAACTCAAATCAAA